>JBAUIP010000454.1:0-4415 GCA_049683055.1 Pricia sp. | reverse complement strand
GATTTTGAAAAAGAGCTGGCTATCGTCAAAGCAAAAGTGCCGGAAGCGGATGCAAAACTCGGGCAACAGATTTGCGCCTTTATGAGGGAATTGAGGGAGCTCAAACTGGAAAAAACGCCTGGTATTTCCGAAACCATCGATTGGGCAAGGGCCTTGGCGAGCATGCACCTGACCCATCTCGACGAGCAAATCGTAGAAGATACCCTTGGCGTAGTATTAAAGGATTGGCAAGACATGAGGCACACCCAGGATGCGCTTTCGGAGCTGTTGGAGAAAACGGGAGTTGTTTCTCGCATTGGATAGATCATGGCCGAAGTAAAACCGCTTATCGAACACCGCACAGAACTCTCCGCCAATCTCGTTCGTCTCTGCCGTTTCCTCAGAAAAAATGGCTTCCCATTAAGTGCTACCGAAGAGGCCGATGCCCTTTCCGCCATCACCCAGCTTCCTATTTCCAAGGAAATTTACTTCCAACAAGGGCTCAAGGCCATCCTGACCAAGAACCACTACCAATTTGAAAAGTTCGACGAGCTTTACACGGAATTCTGGAAGCAGCTTTCCAAGGCGACGGATTCCAAGACCAAGGAGGAGCCCACCCCCAAACATAAAAAATCGGAGAGCCAAAAACGACAGGCGCAATTCAAATCCCTAAAAGATTGGCTCAACCTGAACCCATCTGAAGAACAGAAAAGCATCGCTACTTTCAGCGACCTGGAAGTTCTCACCAAAAAGGATTTCGCCGACCTGAGCGAAGATGAAATGCGCCTGATGATGCGACTTTTGCGGCGAATGGCCAGACAAATAGCCCATCAGAAAAGCCGGCTCAGAAAATCCTCCAAAAAACGTCGGAAATTGGACCTGAAAAAAACGATAAGGCTCAATCTTCGGAAGGGTGGGGACATCCAACGGCTCGTCTTTAGCGAAAAAAAGAACAAAAAGTTGAAGTTGGTGCTGCTCTGTGACGTCAGTAAGAGTATGGAGCTCTACAGCCGGTTTTTTGTCCATCTGATCTACGCCTTCCAAAACGCCTATGATAAGGTGGAGACCTTTGTGTTCAGTACCGCCCTGCACCGGGTCAGCGACATTCTCGATAATATGGAATTCGATAAGGCCTTCGATGCGATATCCGACCGTGTGCCCCATTGGTCCGGGGGTACCACCATCGGCAGTTGCCTACAAGATTTTGAAAGGGAAAACGGACACGGGATGCTCGATAAAAAAACCATTGTGCTGATCTTGAGCGATGGGTGGGATACGGGCGACCCCGAAACCATTGCATCCGCCATGAAATCCATCTATAAGAAATCGCGTCGGGTCATTTGGTTGAACCCTTTGGCGGGGCATCCGGACTTCTCTCCCGATGCGATGGGAATGCGTTCCGCCTTGCCGTACATTGACGTTTTGGCATCCGCCCATAATCTAGAAAGTTTAAAGATGGCCTTGCAATCCTTACGCAAGCGCCGAAAGCCTATATTATCAACAATACCTGCTGTTGGAAGCAAATAGGTTTCTCAATGAACACGGGTGACCTCAATGAAATTCATCCTAAAAAAACTACCAATATGTCAAGGTATGGTCGATAAAGATGAGTCTTCCTCACTTTTTGGGTCACCTCGGTAGTAATTGCTCAAAAATATCTTTACGAATTTTCATTTTTCTCATCCGTATTTTTTATATTCATAGGCTGAACAGCGATGCCCATGAAAATAGACGGTAGTTACAAACTGGAGGCCACGCCAAAGGATTTTCTAGACCTTATTCAAGACCCGGAAACCGTCAAAAAAGTGACGCCTGGAATCAAGGATTTAGAAGAAACCGGGCCGAACCGGTACGATATCGTATCCGAGGTAAGGGTGGGTCCGGTGAACGGGAGGTTCAAAGGAAAATTGGCGGTCGATCCTAACGAAGAGGACGGTACCTGTGTGCTTCAAGTGGACCAAAAGGGTGATATGGGAAACGTAATCGCCGAAATCGACATGAAATTGTTGGCCGTTTCGGAAACCGAAATCATTGCCAAATATAAAGGCGAGGCCAAAGTATCGGGCAAACTGGCCAGTATGGGGCAGCGAATCATGAGCGGTGTGGTCAGTACGCTATCCAAACGTTTTTTTAAGGATATGGAAAAAGAATTGCAGGCCAGAAAGCAATAGCAAAATCGCTAAAATTTTCATCGGGACGGAAAATAAATGGTGGAGGATTTTACCGTAAAAAATTCCACACAAAAGGGGTCAAACTCTTAAGAACTAAAATCATATCACAATGAAAATAACCATTAAAATTAACGGCAAGGAGCATACCGACGATGTAGAGCCACGCATCAGCCTGACCCAATATCTGCGGGAAAATCTAGACTTGACCGGCACCCACATCGGTTGTGATACCAGTGCATGCGGGGCTTGTACGGTAACCATGAACGGCGACGCGGTAAAATCCTGCACTCTTTTGGCGGTACAGGCCGATGGTGCCGAAATCACGACTATCGAAGGCATGGCGAAAAACGGACAGATGCATCCTATTCAGGCGGCTTTCAAGGAAGAGCACGGACTGCAATGTGGATTTTGCACCCCGGGCATGGTCATGGTGGCTGCCGACATTCTAAAGCATACCCCGAATCCATCCGAAGACGATATCCGGCATGGGCTTAAAGGAAACTTTTGCCGTTGTACCGGATACCATAATATTATCAAATCCATAAAACACGCTGCGGAACTGATGAACGAAAAAGTGTGAACACTTTCAAAAGAATCAATAAAAAATATAGACCATGGGAAATTATGTAGGAAAACCAATAAAACGAAGGGAAGATGCCCGGTTTTTGAAGGGAGCGGGAAAGTATACGGATGATTTGAAACTACCGAAAATGACCCAAGCGGCCTTCGTACGGAGTCCCTATGCCCATGCCAAAATCCTGGATATCGACACCTCCGAGGCCAAAAAGGCAGAAGGTGTGGTCGCAGTCTACACGGCGCAGGACGGATGCGGCGAATTCGGGGTGCCCTGCGGATGGCAAGTCGATTTTAAGAACGGCGAAACCATGCGGGAGCCCAAGCATCCGTTGTTGGCCAAGGATAAGATTCGCCATCTCGGGGAGGCGGTCGCCATTGTGATTGCGGAATCCCTCGAACTGGCACGGGATGCTGTCGAGCTGGTCTCGGTGGATTATGAGGAACTTCCTGCGGTCACCAACCCTAAAAAAGCGATGGAAAAGGATGCCCCACTCGTACACGATGATTGGGAAGACAATGCCGCCTTTGACTGGTGCATCGGCAACGACCGGGCCGAAGTAGAGGCTGCCCTTGAAAGTGCCCACCATGTAACGGAAATGGAGTTCCGAAACCAACGGGTGGCCCCCAACGCGATGGAGCCGAGAAGCTACGTAGCGGATTACGATGTGAACGGCGACAAGTGGACACTTTACACCAGCACCCAGAATCCCCATTTAATACGCTTGTTGATGTGCGCCTTTGCACTTGGTATTCCCGAGCAAAAAGTCCGCATTGTCTCCAAAGACGTCGGCGGCGGGTTCGGAAGCAAAATATATCACTATACCGAGGAAGCGCTGCTCACTTGGGCCTCCAGGGAAATCGGCCGACCTATCAAATGGACCTGCGACCGCAGTGAGGCTTTTTTGACCGATGCGCATGGTCGCGACCATGTGGTAAAATCCAGAATGGGTTTTGACAAGGACGGAAAAATTGTGGCCCACCTGACGGACGAATATTGCGGAATGGGTGCCTATCTCTCCACTTTCGCCCCTGCCGTTCCCACCTATTTGCACGGCACTCTATTTCAAGGAGTATATACCACTCCGTTGATTCACCTGAACGTAATAGCCCCCTTTACCCACGCGGTTCCGGTAGACGCGTATCGCGGGGCGGGTCGGCCTGAAGCGACCTATTTGCTGGAGCGTATTATCTCCAAAGGCGCCCGCGAAATGGGAATAGACCCGACGGAAATCCGATTCAAGAACTTTATTCCCCCTTTCGATGGGGTAGAGCAGGAAGGCTACCAGACCCAGGTCGCCTTGCAATACGATAGCGGCAACTACGAAGGCGTCTTAAAAAAAGGATTGGAAATGCTCGGATACGAAAATTTCAGAAAAGAACAGGAAGAGGCCCGTAAAGAAGGCCGATTATTAGGCGTCGGTTTTTCCACCTACATTGAAGGATGCGGTATCGCTCCATCAGCCGTGGTCGGTGCACTTGGCGCGAGGGCCGGATTGTATGAAGTGGGACAGGTACGGGTGCAGCCCACCGGTAAGGTATCCGTATTTACCGGAAGCCACTCCCACGGTCAGGGCCATGAGACCGTTTTCGCTCAGTTTGTGGCCGATAAATTGGGAATTTCTATGGACGACATCGAAATCGAACATGGTGATACCGACCAAGTGGCCTTTGGGATGGGTACGTATGGAT
>JBAUIP010000453.1:0-9923 GCA_049683055.1 Pricia sp. | reverse complement strand
TCGAGAGACCCTTTATAATGGGTCAGCAGTTCTTCTTTCTCGAAGGTAGTTTCACCATTTTCGGAAATATGGATAATACGGAGTTTGGCCCCGAACGCTGTCAGCAGTGCCACCAATACCTTCAGGTCGACGGTGTTCTCCAAGTTATTAGTATCCAAGGCCAAGTACACCGTATTAATGTCAATCTCGTTGGATTTAAGGTTGTTAGGTACAACCAAAACGGGACATGGGGCCTTCCGGCTGACCTTTTCACTGTTCGTACCGATAAAAAAGCCCTCCGCCCCGTCAGCCCCGGTCGTACCCATCACTATCAGATCGGTATTTTCGTTCTCCGCGGTCTGTCGAATGACGTCTACGGCGGAACCTAGTCCCACAACATCCTCGTGCTCGATTTCACCAAGTTGCGGAAAAGCATCCAAAAATTCCATGAGTTTTTCCCTGCTCAATTCCCGTTCCGAAAGCCCTGTTCCCATATTGGTATTTATTGTAGGTCCCATGGAGGGCCGCTCATAGGCGGCGAAGACAATCTGGTAACCATGGAGGAAAACTATTTTGGAATCTAATTTTTTGGCCAATGATATGGCATATACCACCGCCTTTTCGGAAGCCTCGCTAAAATCTACAGGTACTAAAAGGTTCTGTATTCGCATACGTTTCAAATTAAGTGAGTGTTGTCAATCATTTTTTAGACGGAACCGGGCCTAATGGATGATAGGGACACAATCAAGGGAGAATCGTTTTTGGGTTCCGCACTAAAACGGATCATAAGAGAATTTCTGTCCTCCGACCGAGACATCGGCCATAAGCCCTGCTTTCGGCAATACGATGACCACCACCCCTTCTTTATACTTGGCATTTGCTGCGACCCCTGATTTCAAGGCTACGGCCGAAATGCCCGCAGAAAATTCAAAATCGCCGCTCTTGAACTCGGTCAGGGCATCTTCCGTTTCAAAAAAAATGGCTTCGATGATAGCCTGGCCACCGATTTGAAAGCCCACATCAATTTCCTTAAGGTCGGCCATGCCTACGGCGCTTCCATCTTCGTACACTACACCATTACCGGAAGCACCGCCAACGATAAAACCACCTTTGCCCACATTGGGGAAAATAACGTATCCGGCTGAATTTGTAAAAAGTTTGTCGATACCGGCATCGGCCTTCAAGAGGGCCTGCATGGCCTTATCGGCATCCTTCATAATCTTCTCGTCCTTGTCTGACTGGGAAAAGGCGGTGAAGGTCAATAGCACTATACTTAATTGAGCAATCGATTTAAAGATTTTCATAGTTTCAAGATTTAAGTTTCGCCATCAGTTTAGATTATAAATTTTAAAATTGGTCAATAGTAATGCTATCTTTTTTGATTTTTTTATTGGCTCATATGGTAAAGGCGTGCAGTACGTAAATGTGTCAATTAATTGACTAAAAAAGATCGTTGTAAACAAACCATGTCGCTAATTTTACGATAGAGTAGAACGGGTATTAACTTAAAATCAAAAATCATGAAAAAGTTGGCTTTTATCACAATGTTCGGCCTGGGAAGCCTTATGGCATTTGCCCAAGTAACGGACCCATCGCAACAAACGACAGATCCCACGCAGCAGACGACGGACCCTACGCAACAGACCACTGATCCGACCCGGCAAACGACGGATCCTAACCAACCCCAAACGACGAACCCTACGGAGCAGCGGGTAGACCCTACGCAACAACGGACAACAGATCCGACCGAAAGGCAGACGGCCGACCCCGACCAGCAGCCCGTTGAGGATAATACAAGGGAACGGGCTACGGATGCAAACCGAACACAGACAGCCGACCCTGACCAGCAGCCAATGGAAGGGGACAGTACTATGGAACAGGGTGGCACTGCCCAGGGGCAGGACGGTTACAATGAAATCGCGAAGAGGAAATTACCGGGCGATTTGAAAAAGGCAATGAAGCAGAATTATCCCGATGCCAAAATCGAACAGGCATACTCCAATGAACAGGGGCAGTACAAAGTGGATGTGACCATGGAAGATGGTACCACCGAAACCATGTACATGGACAAAGGGGGTAACCCTATGGAGCAGTAATTGGGTCACATAGCGGTAAAACTTCCATAATAGTCGTCCCAAAACTGTTCCTTCAAGTGCATCTCGATATCGCAGTCCTTCAAATTTTTCAGGTTGCAACATCGGGCCTTCCAGCTATATGCGGTACAGGCAATCGCAATCGAGTTAAAATTTCGATGGGTGCCGTGCTATCTTTGCCAAAAATTACTGCATGCAGTCCTACGTAAAATGTCCTAATTGCGGAAAGATCAATCAGAATCGCGATTATTGCGAGGAATGTAATGCATTGATCGATACCGTTTTGATCAGGCGATTGGAACAGGAGGTCAGGGATGCCCATAAAAGGGATGCTGATGAGAAAAAGAAACGAAATGCCAAACCATCCTTTTTCGAAAGGACTAAGGAGCATCCCAATATTTTGGTTCGCTTGGTGGGCAAAACCTTTTATTCCGTTTGGATTCTAGTACTTGCTATCGGTGGGGTACTCGCCCTTATCTTTACCTATGTCGCTGCCTGAAAGTACATTACATCAGGCTAAAATATTCAAATTAGACCGTAAATTTCCTTCGATATGCCGTCCGGAAAGCTTGCCCGTGTTCTATCCCCGCTGTTGCGTTCCTATTTTCCTGTTTTCTTTTTAATCGCCTTGACCATTTATGGGATGCAAGTAGGCGAGGTACCCCTGCCGCTCTGGATCAATTTCTATGTAAACGATTTTTTATGCATGCCGATAGTGCTGTTCCTGTGCCGTTATGTCATACGGATGCTGAAGTCGGATGCGACCCTGCCCCTGCCATTTGGCCCGGTAATCGCCCTGACCTTGCTCTATGCAATCTATTTCGAAGGGCTTCTGCCGGAATATAATCCGCGATACACGGGGGATGTATTCGATGTTCTGCTTTACTTTTTAGGCTCGGGTTTCTTCCTGATCGTACAGCATCTTCGATTGAGGCGGATGATGGAATCGCGCTGAGCAGTTAGTTGTGTTGCAATTCCACCATAAAATTTTCTTGTAAGACCTTTCGCAGATAAAATAACAGTTCTTCCGCGTTGTCCTGGGAGAAGACTAAGGGTGGTTTGATTTTGAGGACGTTATGGTCGGGGCCGTCCGTACTCATCAGGATGCCGTAATCTTTCATGCGATTGGCCAGATATTCTGCCTTTTCCCCGAGCGGATGCAGGCTGGCGTCGACAAGCTCGAATCCTAAAAACAGTCCCTGCCCGCGGACATCACCGATGATGGGGAAATCTTTGGACAATCCTTGTAATCCTTGCTTCAAAAACTCCCCGACTTCAAGGGCATGTGCGTGCAAGTTTTCCCGCTTGACCGTTCTTAAAACCTCGGTGCCGATGGCGCAGGAAACGGGATTTCCACCGAAGGTGTTGCAGTACTCCATGCCGTTGGCAAATTTCTCCGCCACTTCAGGCGTGCAGGCCACCGCCGCCACGGGATGCCCGTTGCCCAATGGCTTTCCGATAGTGACGATATCAGGTACCACATCGTGCAGTTCAAAGCCCCAAAAAGTCTTGCCGACCCGCCCGCATCCTGTCTGAACTTCATCCGCAATACAAAGTCCGCCTGCCTCGCGAATATACTCATACGCCTTTGCCAAAAATCCGTTCGGCAGTTCAATTTGTCCGCCGCAGCTGATGATGGATTCAACGATTAACGCGGCCACGCCCCGTCCTTTGGAGCGTATGGCCTCGATGAGAAGCCGGACTTCCTCCGCATAGCGTGTACCTGTATTTTCTCCGCGATATTTCCCTCGAAAAGCATCCGTTAAGGGAAAGATATGGGTGTGTTCAGAAGCGCCTTGTCCACCTTTGCCATCGAATTTGTACGAACTGATGTCGACGGTCATGTTGGTGTTGCCATGGTACCCGACTTCCGAGGCGATAATATCACGTTGCCCGGTAGCGGCCTTGACCATGCGGATGGCCAACTCGTTCGCCTCGCTACCGGAGTTTACGAAGTGGAGCACGGAGAGTTCGGGCGGAAGGGTTTCCAGCAAAGCCGCCGTCAGCTCGTTGATGTTGTCGTGTAGATAGCGGGAATTTGTATTGAGCAGGGCCATCTGCTCTTGTCCCGCACGCACCACGGCAGGATCTTCATGTCCGACATGCGCTACATTGTTGATAGTGTCAAGGTATTTTCGCCCGTAGGAATCGATGAGGTAGGCCCCGGCACCTTGAACTATTTTGAGGGGTACGTTATAATGAAGGCTCAAACTCTTTCCCAAATGCTGTTTCCGATAGGCTACCAAATTCGCATTAGATTCTGTCTCATAAGGGTTAAGGTCTTTCGATTGAAACAAAAGGTTGGGGTCGGGACAGAGCCCTTTCCAAACTTCTATCTGTCGGGGGTACCCCACTCCGGGAAAGTCGGTAACGTAATCCAGCATTGACAGCATCACTTGAAAATGTAGGTGCGGGGCCCAGTTTCCGTTTTCCGATGGATGCCCCAAATGACCGATAAGCTCCCCCTTTTTGATGGTCTGACCCATTTCTCGCCCGGAAACGGAGGCGACGGATTGATGGCCGTAGAGCGTAAAGAACTCAAAATTCTTGACTTGGTGTCTCAGGATAATCAGTCCCCCATACTCTTTGTCCCCGGCATCGTTGACCGCGGTAACGATTTCCCCATCGAACGGCGCGTGGATGGCCGTATCGGCGGGCAACCAGAAATCTACCCCCAAATGGACGGTTCGGTTTTCCGGTCCGTGGTTACCGATACGGCCGTATTCCGTTGTGGTGTAAACGGTGCGGGGTTCCATATAGCCACCGGCGATGGTAGCCTCCGGATGTTGTTTCTGCAGCCGATCGAGCTTGAACTGGAAGAGGTCGAGGTCGTCAAAATCCGCTTGCATTCCCAGCCAGCGGCTCGAAACACTAAGGTCTAATAGATGGATTTTATTTCTGCCGACATTAGGAAAAAGCTGGGATAAGCTCACGATGTTCCGACCGGCCCAGTCCTCAAACTCCTTTTGACGGGGATGCGGAGTAAAATCACAGGCCTGCCGGAAACTGAAATGCACAAAGTCGGCGGAAAGTCCGTGCCATTTCTCGAGCAGCTCCCAGGCCGGTCTTTCACTGATCAGCAGGTACTCGTTATCCGGCTCCTCTCGTTTGCCGATGGCGGATTTGGTCACCGAAACGACCAGCCGCATTCCGATAAGGGTGTAGAGATGTTCGAGTTCCCTTTCTTCCAAAGGATAAGTGGCATGGTATCCCGCAATAATGGGCAGCGCGGCATCCAAGGGGTCGTTATGGTCCATGATGGCGTAGGCGCAGGCGATGGCGAGGTCGTTGATAATCTGGGTATGGATGGCATCCCCGTAATCGACAATCGCTTTGACCGTCGGATGGATGAGGTCATCCGAAACAATGATATTATTGTCATTGGCATCATTGTGAACCACGGACTTTCGGAGTTGGGAGTAGGATTTCTTTTTCCTTTCAAAGGCATCCTGAAACGAAATAAGAATTTGACGTTCCTTATCCTCGAACAGATGCAAATATTCCTTGGTCCAGAGGGAGCGGGCCAAATCCCATTCGAATTCCCGATGCGCTTGCGGATGCCCGAAACTCTGTAGGGACCTTGTCAGCGAACCGCAGCGTTCTCCCAAATTGTGCCGTAAAGCGTCGGATTGTGGATTGACTTTGCTCCAGACCCTTCCCGGTATCCAAGTTAGCAGGCGTACAGCACGTTGGTTTCCAGCGGCATCGGTGATATGGCAGAGTACTTTTCCGTTCTTGTCCGGTATAACCTCGGGCGTTGTGACAAGCGGGTGTTGACCTCCATCTGCGGAGTACGTGCTCTTGCCTGTCAAGTGCTGCAATAGCAGGGATTGAAATTCGAGATATTCGGTATCCTCCCCGGGCCGGGATATTTTTAGGATATAATCCGGCCCGTCCTCGACCGAAATCCTAAAATTCAGGTCGATATAACCGGGCAGGGGAGTGGCCTTTCCACGAACGCCGAACCGATCGAGCGCTATATCCTCCGCTTCTGGAGAACTTATTTGAAGAATTTCATGATCCATCGAATAGAAATAATTATTTGTTTTAGCACTTGTTAATTCTGTGCTAAAAGAGGGTACATCCCTTGAGAAATCAAATACTTTTACAATATTTCGCGAAATTAACGAAGTCTTAAAGGACTTCAATAAATTCAAAATAAACTTTTTTGAACGAAGGTACATTTATAGGAAAATCCGTTGCCGCACTTACCATGCTCGTGGTATTTTTACTACCGGCCGTGGTTCAGTTTTCCCATATTTTTGAAGAGGATGACCATCTAATCTGTCACGAAAAGACGGAGCACATGCACGAGGTGGCATCCGATTGCCCGGTCTGCCATTTCCATTTGGCATCCTTTCCCTATGAGATTTCCGATTATCCTGACTTTATACTCGCCGTGATTCCTACTACGGTCGAAAAAAAATATACTTCCCTTTTTAAACTGTTTTTACAAGAGACCGCCAATCCCCTCAGGGCACCCCCGCAGCTTCTCGGTTAGGCCCTGCATCATAGATTATTCCTTTTGCTTTCAACGATGTCATTGAGGTTTTCCGCCAACTCCCTATCGGACCTGCATTTTCGCATCCGTATTCAGTTTTGATCAGAGACTGAATTATAATAGCTTTTGATTTCGGATAGATTTTTCAAAAATATACAATCTTCGGATGTATCGCTTTGGAAGCCATCGGAAGCAACTCCCGAACCGGTCATTTGCTCACTATTTCCCAACGAATCCAATTTTTATGCGCAGCTCTATTTTAGGTTTCTTGCTGTTTTACTGTCTTATCGCAATTTCCCAGGAGTGCGACAATACGCTTTCCGGTCAGGTAATAGACCTACACGACGGTTCGGTGTTGGTCGGGGCGACCTTGATAGTGGCCGGGACGGAACAGGCAGTGGACACCGATTTTGAGGGAAAATTCGAGATTCTCGATCTCTGCGACCAGTCCTATTCTATTCAGGTGTACCACCCGTACTGTACTACGCGCGGGTTTAAGGTCCGGGTCTCCGGGGATACGGAAAGGATCTTTCGTCTTGAGCATCATTTGGAAGAACTGAACGAAGTAACCTTGCAAGGGGATGCCATTCTTGCCAAGACCAAAACGATAAGCGAAAATAGGATTTCGGGCGAGCAATTGGAGCGTTTCAGTAGCGGTTCCCTAGGAGATGCATTGAACAGCATCAGCGGCGTCTCATCCCTTAACACTGGGAATACGGTCGTGAAGCCCATGATTAACGGCCTTCACAGCAGTCGGGTGGTGATGATCAACAATGGAGTGCGCATGGAAGATCAGCAATGGGGGGCAGAACATGCCCCGAACGTGGATGTAAATTCCGCCGGCAACCTGACCCTGATCAAAGGGGCCGGGGCCTTGCAGTACGGCGGGGATGCAGTGGGCGGGGTCATCGTGGCCGAAGCGGCCAAGGTACCGGTAACGGATAGCCTTTACGGGAAAAGTATCCTGACCGCCGCCTCCAACGGGCGCGGTTCTACCCTTACCTCCCAACTCACAAAAAGCTATGCGAGCGGATGGTACGGCACGGTACAGGGTACGGTCAAGCGTTTTGGGGATTTTGAAGCTCCAGATTACGTGCTGAGCAATACCGGTACATTTCAGCGGAGTGCCTCGCTGCATGTCGGCCTCAACCGGTTCGGGTACGGGTTGGAAGGCTACTATTCCTATTTTGAAAATGAGATCGGGATTTTAAGGGCCTCCCACTTGGGTGGGGCACAGGACCAAATCCGTGCGATAGGAAGTGATCGACCCCTGATAATCGAGGATTTTACCTACGAACTGGGAGCCCCCAAGCAGGATGTCACCCATCATCTGGCCCGTATAAAGGGTTTCAGACGCTTTGATGGATTCGGTAAACTCAGCCTGCAATACGATTTTCAGCAGAACAACAGGCTGGAATTCGATATCCGTCGGGGCGATGACCGCGACGATGCGTCTTTGGATTTGCGTTTAAACACGCATACCTTGCTGCTTGACCTTGATTCCCCCCTGTCCGAGGCGGTCAACCTGAAAACCGGACTGATGGGGCGGTACCAAAACAATTTTGCAGATCCGGAGACGGGCGTACGCCGCTTGATTCCAGATTATGACAAGTATGATTTGGGAGTCTATGGTGTAGTGGATTATCGGTATAATGACAACTGGCTTTTTGAGGTCGGGGGGCGTTTCGATTACACCTATATGGATGTTTTTAAATTTTATCGTACCTCGTTGTGGGAATCCCGGGGCTACGATGAACGCCTCGCGGATATTGTCGTAGAGGAGTTGGACAACCAGATTCTGGTCAATCCCGAGCCGGTGTTCAACAATTTTTCGGCCACACTGGGGACTACCTATTCCTTCGGTGACGGATACGAGCTATTTGTCAACTATTCCCTGGCTTCCCGGGCACCGAATCCTTCGGAACTCTATAGCGAGGGACTGCACCATTCGGCATCCCGTATCGAATTGGGCGATCTGGAATTCGATTCCGAGGTCGGTCATAAGCTTTCGTTCGCGTTACAGGGACAAAAAGAAAGTTTCAGTTTTTCCATCAATCCGTATTTCCATCGTATCGACGGTTTTATGGTCATCGAACCGACGGAGGTACAGCAGACCATTCGCGGGAATTTTCAAGTCTGGGAATACCGGCAGACCAATGCAGAACTGCTCGGGGTCGACGTGGATGCATCCTATGCCTTTGCCGGGAATTTCAGATTTGACCATCAATTCGCCTTGGTCAAAGGCTATGATCGTACCCAAGACGACCCGCTTATCAATATGCCGCCGGTCAGCACCAAAAACGGACTCACCTACCAAAATCCGGAGGCGAACAACCTACGGTTGCGGTTGCAAAGTGAGTATGTTTTTCGGCAGAACGAGTTTCCCAATACCAATTTTGATGTGTTCAATCCGGTATCGCAGACGATGGAGACGGTCGATGTCAGTACCCCTCCGGATGCCTATCATTTGCTGAACTTTGATTCCAGTATCGATTTAGACATCTTCAAGAAATCCAAGCTCACGGTAGGTTTCGGCGTTACTAATTTTTTGAATACATCCTACCGAAATTACTTGAACCGTCTGCGTTATTATGCGGATGATTTGGGACGGAATTTTACATTAAATATTAAACTTAATTATTGATTAATTAACCCTTAAAATTTATAGACATGAGAAATTTGAAACATTTATTATTACTGGCTCTTTTTGGAGTTTTATTTGTTGCCTGCTCCGGCGACGATAACGGCGATACACCCGAACCGATCAACGAGGAAGAATTGATTACGACCATGACAGTTACCTTGACTCCGGTGACCGGCGATGGTATCGTAGTTTTGAGTAAGGTGGATACCGATGGGGACGGATCGACCGCTCCCGTGGTCAATGTGGAAGGTACGTTGGTAACGGGACTCGCCTATTCCGGAAGTATCGTGCTATTGGACGAAACCGAGACCCCAGCAGGAAATATTACCGCAGAGGTGAGGGAAGAAAGCAATGAGCACCAGTTTATTTTTGCTACCGATGACAACCTCGATGTCGCCATTGAATATGACGATATCGACGGCAACGGAAATCCCGTTGGCCTCGAATTCAATTTGATTGCCGGGGAACCCAGCACGGGAAACCTGACCATCGTTCTAAGGCACGAGCCTACAAAACCCAACGACGGTACGCTGGACGGTGCCGGTGGGGAAACCGATGTTGAAGGCACCTTTGAGCTGACGGTGGAGTAGTCTAAATAAATTTTTGCCTTAAGCAAAGCCTTGCCGGTGGAAATCGGCAAGGCTTTTTTATTTGTGTTTTTCAGGAAGACGACTTTTACGGTAAGAAGCTTTACCTAACACATTTG
>JBAUIP010000452.1:0-14736 GCA_049683055.1 Pricia sp. | reverse complement strand
TGACCAGCTCTTCCAGCTCGGTTAGGGATTTCTTACCGAAGTTGCGGAACTTCATCAAATCGTTCTTATTGAAGGATACCAAATCCCCCAAACTATCGACCTCGGCCGCTTTCAAGCAATTCAATGCCCGAACGGACAGGTCCATATCGACCAATTTGGTCTTTAAGAGCTGGCGCATGTGCAGGGATTCCTCATCGTAGGTCTCGGTCTGTGCGATTTCATCGGCTTCCAAGGTGATACGCTCATCGGAGAAGAGCATAAAGTGATGAATCAAAACCTTAGCTCCTTCGGTCAGGGCATCCTTGGGATGAATAGATCCGTCGGTCACAATTTCGAAGACTAATTTTTCGTAATCCGTCTTCTGCTCCACCCGGAAGTTTTCGATACTATATTTTACATTTTTGATGGGCGTAAAAATGGAATCGATGGCGATGGTTCCCAATGCGGCATTGGATTTTTTATTCTCCTCCGCAGGAACGTAGCCACGTCCTTTATCGATAACGATTTCCATGTTGATGCTCACTTTGGAATCCATATTGCAAATCACCAAATCGGGATTCAACACCTGGTATCCGGAAATGAACTTCTGAAAATCACCGGCGGTCAATTGGTTTTTCCCACTGACGGAAATCGCAACTACCTCGGCCTCGGAATCATCGATCTGTTTTTTGAAGCGTACTTGCTTCAGGTTCAAAATGATTTCGGTCACATCTTCGACCACACCGGAAATCACGGAAAACTCGTGCTCCACTCCATCGATTCGAACGGAAGTAATCGCATGGCCTTCCAATGAAGAAAGCAATACCCTGCGCAAAGCGTTCCCAACGGTCAATCCGTATCCGGGCTCCAAGGGTCGAAATTCGAACTTCCCCTCGAAATCCGAAGAGTCGATCATTATAACTTTATCGGGTTTCTGAAAATTAAATAATGCCATAGAGATAGTGTTCTTTATTATTTAGAGTAAAGCTCGACGATTAGTTGTTCTTTGATGTTCTCGGGAATCTGCATCCTTTCGGGAACGGCGACGAACGTACCGTTCATGGTGTCGGTATTCCAGGTCATCCACTCGTAGACGCTGCTGTTCGACTCAAGCGAGTCCTTAATTGTTTGGAGGGATTTCGATTTTTCTCGGACACCAATGACGTCTCCCGGTTTTAGGGAGTAGGAAGGTATGTTGACCAATTCACCATTAACGGTGATGTGCCGGTGCGATACCAACTGTCGGGCGCCCCTTCGCGAAGAGGATAGTCCCATGCGGTACACCACATTGTCCAATCGGCGCTCGCATAATTGTAAAAGAATTTCACCGGTTACGCCTTCTTTACGTTTGGCGCTGGCGAAGAGGTTACGGAATTGCTTCTCCAAAATACCGTAGGTATACTTGGCTTTTTGCTTCTCCATCAACTGGATAGCATACTCCGATTTTTTACCGCGACGACGGGTGTTACCGTGCTGCCCGGGAGGGTAATTCTTTTTTTCGAAGGCCTTGTCATCTCCGAAGATTGCTTCGCCGAACTTACGGGCGATCTTACTTTTTGGTCCTGTGTATCTTGCCATTTTCTTTTTATTTGGATGCTTACTTCTCAGCAAGCGGACGCGATTATGAATTAAGGCTTATCCTTCGATAATCGTTAACTGCGCCCCCGTGAAAATTAAATTGAATGTATTAAACTCTTCTTCTTTTGGGAGGACGGCACCCGTTATGCGGCTGCGGGGTGACGTCGATAATTTCGGTCACCTCGATACCGGAATTGTGTACCGCGCGGATAGCGGATTCCCTTCCGTTACCAGGTCCCTTTACGTATACTTTTACCTTTCGGAGTCCCGCATCGTGTGCCGTTTTGGAACACTCTTCGGCAGCAATTTGTGCCGCGTAAGGAGTGTTCTTTTTCGAGCCCCGGAATCCCATTTTACCTGCGGATGCCCATGAAATAACATCACCCTTTTTATTGGTTAGGGATATGATAATGTTATTGTAGGATGCGGTGATGTGCGCCTCTCCTACTGAGTCGACGTTCACCTTGCGCTTTTTAGCGACCGGTTTTCCGCCTTTGCCCTTCGCTCCTTTAGCGCCTTTTGTAGTTGCCTTTGCCATTTTCTTATTGTTTCAATCGTGTAGTGGATTCCATCCGATAAAAGCCCGTCAGGCCGGAGTCGGATTCAAATCAGATTACTACTTGGTTGCCTTCTTCTTGTTGGCGACCGTTTTTCTTTTTCCTTTACGTGTCCTGGAATTGTTCTTGGTACGCTGTCCGCGTAGGGGAAGTCCCGAACGGTGGCGTATGCCTCGGTAACATCCGATGTCCATCAGACGTTTGATGTTCATTTGGGTTTCCGAACGCAATTCTCCTTCGATGGTGTAATCGGAAACTTCGCTACGGATGCGGCCTATTTCATCATCGGTCCAGTCAGATACCTTGGTGTCTTCACTGACCTCGGCCTTTTCCAAAATCTCTTGGGCCCTACTTTTACCGATTCCAAAAATATAGGTAAGCGCTATGACGCCTCTCTTTTGTTTTGGAATATCTATACCTGCAATTCTTGCCATAACTATCCTTGTCTTTGTTTGAATCTAGGATTCTTTTTGTTGATCACATACAATCTGCCCTTTCTGCGTACAATCTTGCAGTCGGCACTTCTTTTCTTAACGGATGCTTTTACTTTCATCTTTCCTCTTCTTTTCGATTTGCTTTCTATTCTTTCGTCTCCGATGCGGAGTCGCGGCAATTCAGTAATGCAATCGATTTAATACCTGTAGGTAATCCGCGCCTTGGTAAGGTCGTACGGACTCATTTCCAACTTCACTTTATCGCCCGGAAGTAATTTGATATAGTGCATGCGCATCTTGCCCGAGATATGGGCGGTGACTACATGTCCGTTTTCCAGTTCTACCCGGAACATCGCGTTCGACAATGCCTCGATGATACTTCCGTCTTGTTCTATTGCTGCCTGTTTAGCCATATGCTGTACTCGTAATTAATTCATGCACCTCTATTCTGTGGCGCTGTTATGCTACTTTTCTGTTTTTTCCGGTTTTCATTAAGCCATCATAATGCCGGTTCAATAAATATGCGTTGACCTGCTGTACCGTATCAATGGCCACACCCACCATAATGAGGAGCGAGGTGCCTCCGTAGAACAGCGCCCATCCTGCCTGTATATCCAGCAATTTTACTACCACAGCCGGTAAAACTGCCAAAATGGCGAGAAAAACGGAGCCGGGCAAGGTAATCAAGGACATTATCTTATCCAAGAAATCCCCCGTTTCCTTTCCGGGACGTATCCCAGGAATAAATCCTCCGCTTCGTTTCAGGTCGTCCGCCATTTTATTGGTCGGAACGGTGATGGCCGTATAGAAGTATGTGAAAATAATAATCAGCACACCAAACAAGATGTTGTAGGCGAGACCGAAAATATCGGCAAACTGAACTTCCATCCATTGGCCGACGGCCGTTTCGTTAAACGTACTACCAATCAAACTCGGGGCGAACATGATGGCCTGGGCAAAGATGATAGGCATTACCCCGGATGCGTTCAATTTCAATGGGATGTACTGTCTTGACCCCATAATATTCTTTTCGTACCCGCCGGATGCCGTTCTTCGGGCATATTGTACGGGAATCTGCCGTGTCGCCATCACCAGCATCACACTGGCCAAGATAACCAAGAACCACAGGATGACCTCTATCAACATGAACATCAATCCACCCGTATTATTAGTGGTCCGGGATACAAATTCCTGGATAAAGGATTGTGGCATGGTAGCGATAATCCCAATCATAATCAAAAGGGAAATACCGTTACCGATACCCTTGTCCGTAATTTTCTCTCCCAACCACATGGCAAAAACACATCCGGTGACTAGAATGATAACCGCGGGAACCATAAAATCAAGTCCCTGACCTTGCAAAAAGGCGCTTTCGGGAACCCCGAAAGCAGTAGTCAAGCTATACAGGTAAGCTGGAGCCTGAACAATACAGATTCCGATAGTCAGCCACCGGGTAATCTGGTTTTTGGTTTTTCGGCCACTTTCACCTTCTTTGTCCAATTTCTGCAAATACGGGATGGCAATGCTCATCAATTGCACCACGATGGATGCCGAGATATAAGGCATAATTCCCAAGGCAAAAATCGAGGCCTTGGCAAAAGCACCTCCCGTAAACGCGTTCAGCAGACCCAAAATTCCGGAATCCGTTCCCGAAGCCAATTGATCCAATTGTGAAGTATCGATACCCGGAAGAACAATCTGGCAACCGAAACGGTATACCAGCAAAAGACCCAAGGTCAGGAGAATCCTGTTCCTTAGTTCTTCAATCTTCCACATATTGGAAATGGTCTCGAAAAATTTCTTCATAGTATGGTAGGTTGTCTATCGCTTATAAACTTATTGCCTCTCCACCAGCAGCTTCGATGGCCGCTTTGGCACTTGCCGTAAATTTATGGGCGGTCACTTTCAGGGATGCTTTCAATTCGCCTCCTCCTAATATTTTTACCAAATCCTTTCGCTTGGCCATTCCGTTATCGACCAAGGTTTCAACGGTAACGGTGTCCTTCACGCCTTTGTCATCGACCAGCATTTGAAGCTTGTCGAGATTGACACCCTGGTATTCTACTCGGTTCATATTAGTAAATCCGAATTTGGGTACACGGCGTTGCAAAGGCATTTGTCCACCTTCAAAACCTATTTTCTTGGAATAACCGGAACGGGACTGTGCCCCTTTGTGGCCACGGGTGGCAGTACCCCCTTTTCCGGAGCCTTGGCCCCTACCCACTCGTTTTCCTTTTCTATTGGTCGCGCCTTTCGCCGGCCTTAGATTACTTAAATCCATAATATCTTCTCTTAGACTTCCTCTGTGGAAACCAAATGTTTTACTGTATTTATCATCCCGAGTATGTTCGGGGTCGCATCGTGCTCGACAACGTGTCCTATTTTGCGGAGGCCAAGAGCCGTCAGCGTACGCTTCTGGTTCTGGGGCCGCTTGATACCGCTTTTAATTTGTTTGACCTGTATTTTCTTCGCCATTTTACTCGTGGTTCGTAGTGGGCAGTGCCTCCTACTATTATTATCCTCTAAATACTTTTTCCAACGAAACGCCGCGTTGCTTGGCTACGGTTCCGGCATCCCTCAACTGCAACAGCGCATCGAAAGTCGCTTTTACCACGTTGTGCGGGTTGCTAGATCCCTGGGATTTCGAGAGCACGTCCTTAACGCCAACGGATTCCAATACCGCGCGAACGGCTCCACCTGCGATGACACCAGTACCATGGGACGCTGGTTGAACGTACACCCGGGCACCTCCAAACTTCCCTTTCTGCTCGTGCGGCAAAGTTCCGCCCTTGGTCAGGGGAATACGAATCAAGTTCTTTTTGGCATCTTCAATGGCCTTTGCAATGGCCGTAGCTACCTCTTTGGATTTTCCAAGACCACTACCGACTACGCCGTTCTCATCACCTACGATGACAATAGCGGAGAAGCCGAATGCCCTACCCCCTTTGGTCACCTTGGTTACACGTTGAATACCGACCAATCGATCTTTAAGATCCAGACCACCGGGTTTTACCGTCTCTACGTTTTTATATTTTTGGAACATACTGCTGTTTAAAAATTAAGTCCTGCTTCCCTTGCGCCTTCCGCCAATGATTTCACCCTGCCGTGGTAACGGTTACCACCTCGATCAAAAGCGACCTTCTCGATTCCGGCTTCCTTACACTTATCGGCGATGGCCTTCCCTACTTCCTTGGCCACTTCGCTCTTGGTTCCCTTTTTTTCGGCCAAAGCCTTGTCTCGGGAGGATACGGCTGCCAAAGTTTTACCTTCGGTATCGTCGATGACCTGCGCATAAATTTCGCTGTTACTTCGGAATACGGACAAACGGGGTCGCTCTGGAGTCCCGTGGGATACCTTCCGAATCCTTCGGCGTATTCTCTTTTTTCTTTCGGTAGTTGATAATGCCATGATATACTATTAAGCTGATTTACCTGCTTTTCTTCGCAGTTGTTCGCCGACGAACTTGATTCCTTTTCCTTTGTACGGCTCCGGCTTGCGGAAGGCGCGGATTTTGGCGGCGACCTGGCCAACCAATTGTTTATCGTGGGATGTTAATTTTATAATAGGATTCTTTCCCTTTGCGGATTCCGTCTCCACTTTTACCTCGGGAGCCAGTTCCAAAACGATGTTGTGGGAATAGCCGACCGCCAAATCCAATTTTTGGCCTTGGTTGCTGGCCCTGTATCCTACTCCGACCAATTCAAGTTGCTTAGTCCATCCGTTGGATACGCCTTCAATCATATTTACCACCAAAGAGCGATACAGACCGTGTTTGGACTTATCTTCTTTAGAGTCGGAAGGTCGGGTTACAAGAACCTCGTTCTCCTCAACCTTCACGGACACGTTGGAAAACTCTTGCTTGAGCTCACCCAACTTGCCTTTTACGACAATCTCGTTATCCTTTACGTCGACGGTCACTCCATCGGGAATCGCTACCGGATTGTTTCCTATTCTTGACATCCTTAATTATTATTGATTACTAACTACTCGCTAGTAAAGTAAAACTTCATCTTAATATACGTAGCAAAGCACTTCGCCACCTACCTTCTCGTCTTGCGCCTGCTTGCCGGTCATCACACCGTGGGAAGTGGATATTATAGCCACACCCAATCCGTTGAGTACCCTAGGCAGGGTTTCCGATCCCGTATACTTTCGGAGACCGGGCTTACTGACCCGCTGTAATTTCTTGATTATAGGCTCCTTGGTGAACTTATCGTATTTCAAAGCGATTTTTATGGAATCCTGCACCTTGTCTTCCTCGAACTTATAGCTGAGGATGTATCCTTGGTCGAACAGGATTCTAGTGATATCCTTCTTCACTTTGGAAGCGGGAATCTCGACAACCCTATGGCCCGCCCTACTGGCGTTTCTGATTCGGGTCAAGTAATCTGCGATAGTATCTGTTACCATGTTTTTTAAAATTAATGCTCGGTCTTAACCGAAAATATATTACCAACTGGCCTTTTTAACTCCGGGAATCAAGCCTGCATTGGCCATTTCGCGGAACATCACCCTAGATATCCCGAAGGTGCGCATGTAACCTTTAGGCCTTCCGGTCAGTTTGCAACGGTTGTGCATACGTACCGGGGAAGCGTCACGTGGCAATTTTTGTAGCCCTTCGTAGTCTCCGGCCTCTTTGAGTGCCTTTCGCTTCTCGGCGTATTTTGCTACCGTTCGTGCCCTTTTTCGCTCGCGGGCCTTCATTGATTCTTTAGCCATCTTAGTTCTTTTTAAAAGGTAATCCTAGTTCTGTTAATAGGGACTTTGCTTCCTTATCGGTCTGTGCCGTGGTAACAAAAGTGATATCCATCCCGTCAATTCTATTGATTTTGTCAATGTTGATTTCAGGGAAAATAATCTGCTCTTCGATACCTAGGCTATAGTTCCCGCGACCGTCAAATCCGGTAGCACGGATGCCCTGAAAATCCCGTACCCTTGGAAGGGCACTGGTTATCAACCGATCCAAAAATTCGTACATGCGTTCGCCCCTCAAGGTCACTTTGGCTCCAATGGGCATACCTTTACGCAACTTGAACGCCGCGACGTCCTTTTTGGACATGGTGGCAACGGCCCGTTGACCGGTGATGTTCGATAGTTCGTCGATACTCTGGTCGATCAGCTTCTTATCGGCGACCGCAGCTCCGACTCCCCGGCTCACAACAATTTTTTTGAGCTTGGGCACCTCCATGACGTTCGCGTAACCGAACTCTCCCTTAAGCGCCTTGATTACGCGCTCATTATATTCCTTCTTTAATCTTGCAACGTAAGCCATACCTATATTACTTCATTGGATTTCTTGGAGTATCGGACTTTCTTACCATCCCGCATCTCATAGCCCACTCTGGTCGCGTCGCCCGATTTCGGGTCAATAAGCGAAAGGTTGGATATATGGATAAACGCTTCCTTCTGGACGATACCGCCCTGGGGATTCTGTGCGCTAGGCTTCTCGTGCTTGGATACCATGTTGGCGCCCTCGACGATGGCTTTGTTCTTCTCCTTGTCAACGGTCATCACCTTGCCTTTGACCCCTTTGTGGTCTCCGGCGATGATGCGGACCGTATCTCCTGTTTTTATCTTTAATTTCATGTTCTTCAAGTTCTACCCCCTCGACTGCGCGCGGGATGACAATTCTAATTCTTACAGCACCTCGGGTGCCAACGAAACGATTTTCATAAACTGCTTGTCGCGCAATTCACGGGCCACGGGTCCGAATACACGAGTACCTCTCATTTCTCCGGTCGGATTCAACAATACGCAGGCGTTGTCGTCAAAACGGATGTACGATCCGTCGGGCCGTCGCACCTCTTTCTTGGTACGTACCACTACTGCCGTAGAGACCGCTCCTTTTTTGATACCGCCCTGGGGCGTAGCTTCCTTCACGGAAACCACAATCTTATCGCCGATGGATGCATACCTACGCTTGGTACCACCGAGTACACGGATGGTCAACACTTCTTTTGCGCCGGTATTGTCAGCTACCCGTAATCTTGATTCTTGCTGTAACATAATTATTTAGCTCTTTCCAGAATTTCTACTAATCGCCAACACTTGGTCTTACTCAACGGACGAGTTTCCATAATCTTTACGGTATCGCCTTCGTTGCAATCGTTCTTTTCGTCGTGGGCCACATACTTTTTGGTCTTCAGAACGAATTTTCCGTACATGGGATGCTTTACACGCTTCACTTCAGCTACCACGATGGACTTTTCCATCTTGTCACTGGTGACGACCCCTATTCTTTCCTTTCTTAAATTTCTTGTTTCTTCCATAAAGCAGAACCCGTTATTGGTTTTCCCTTTTTGTTATTTCAGTGGCCAATCGCGCTACCGTTCGTCTCGCCTTCCTAATTTGAAGTGGATTCTCCAACGGTGTTACGGCGTGTGCCATTTTAAGGTCGGCATGCTGTTTTTTGTGCTCGGCCAACTTTTCTTGCAACTCCTCTCCGGACAGTTCTTTAATTTCCTTGTTCTTCATGTGTCCTTCTTAGATTATATCTTCAACGTAGTCGCGTGCGACGATAAACTTGGTGCGCACCGGTAATTTCTGTGCGGCCAGACGCAAAGCCTCTTTGGCAACGTCCATCGGCACCCCGGCGATTTCGAATAAAATTCGTCCGGGCTTTACCACGGCGACAAAATATTCGGGAGCTCCTTTACCCTTACCCATACGTACCTCCAAAGGCTTTTTGGTAATAGGCTTGTCCGGAAAAATCTTTATCCAAAGCTGTCCCTGTCTCTTCATGTATCGGGTAGCGGCGATACGCGCTGCCTCGATCTGACGGGAGGTGATAAACTTCTGATCCATAGTTTTGATGCCGAACATTCCGTTGGACAGTCGGTGTCCACGGCCCGCATTGCCTTTCATGCGGCCCTTCTGCATTTTTCGAAACTTGGTTCTTTTCGGTTGTAACATTACTGTACTGTTTTATAAATTCTAGATGTTCGTTTTAGGTCTCGATTCGTAAACCGGCCTTCTCGCCACACCTTTTGAAAATCACTTTCTTCGACGCGGCTTTCTTCCGCCCCGGTCGCGCTTATCTCCTTTTCCGCCTTGGCCTTTTTGTGACATGCCCACTAAGGGAGATAGATCACGTTTGCCATAGACCTCACCTTTCATGATCCAAACCTTGATACCCAATTTTCCGTAGGTAGTCTGCGCCTCATGAAGGGCATAATCGATATCGGCACGGAAAGTGGACAGTGGGATGCGCCCGTCTTTATAAGATTCCGTTCTTGCCATTTCAGCTCCGTTCAATCGTCCGGCAATCTGTATCTTGATTCCCTCGGCGTTCATTCGCATTGCTGCGGCAATCGCCATTTTGATGGCCCTTCTAAAGGAAATACGGCTTTCGATCTGACGTGCGACACTGGCAGCAACCAAATTGGCATCCACCTCAGGTCGTTTAATTTCAAAAATATTGATCTGTACCTCTTTGTTGGTAATCTTTTTCAACTCCTCCTTCAGCTTATCGACCTCTTGACCGCCTTTACCGATAATGATACCGGGCCGGGCCGTGGTAACGGTAATCGTAATGAGCTTTAAGGTACGCTCGATAATGATTCGGGAAACACTGGCCTTTGCCAAACGGGCGTGGAGGTACTTTCGGATTTTGGTATCCTCAGCCAATTTATCGCCGTAATCGTCCCCACCGTACCAGTTGGATTCCCATCCCCTGATAATGCCCAATCGGTTTCCTATCGGATTTGTTTTCTGTCCAATACTATGCTTCCGTGTTATTGTTAGATCCCAAGACCAAGGTGACATGGTTGGAACGCTTTCTAATTCTGTGTGCCCTTCCCTGTGGAGCGGGTCGTAATCTCTTCAACATACTACCGCCGTCTACGCGAATCTCTTTTATATACAATTCGGCCGCCTCGACATCGGCATCCTCGTTCTTCGCCTGCCAGTTCGCCAAAGCGGATAATACCAGCTTTTCCAACCTTCGGGAGGCTTCCTTGGGATTAAACTTTAGTATTGCCAAGGCTTTCTCTACCTGTACACCACGAATCAAATCGGCTACCAACCGCATTTTCCGCGGCGACGTAGGGCAATTGTTCAGTTTCGCGAAGGCGATATCTTTCTTCTCGGCCTTAATCCGTTCGGCCATCTGTCTTTTTCGAACTCCCATTGCTTACTTTTTACCTTTGTTCCTGGCTCCCGCATGACCTCTAAAGGACCTTGTCGGGGAGAATTCGCCCAATTTATGACCCACCATATTCTCGGTGATAAAGACGGGAACAAATTGTCTTCCATTGTGCACCGCTATTGTGTGCCCAACAAAATCAGGGGTTATCATCGACGCCCTTGACCAGGTCTTGATCACACTCTTCTTTCCGGACGATGCCGTTTGCTGGATTTTTTTCTCCAGACTATGATGAACGTAGGGTCCTTTTTTTAGCGATCTTGCCATTACTTATACTTTATTATTTTTTCCTAGTTTTTCTACGTTCTAGGATGTACTTGTTCGTATTCTTGGTACGGGTTCGCGTTCTGTACCCTTTTGCAGGCTGGCCGTTTCGTGATCTCGGATGCCCTCCGGACGCCCTACCTTCTCCACCGCCCATCGGGTGATCGACCGGGTTCATGGCCACAGGTCGCGTTCTAGGACGCCTGCCCAACCATCGGCTTCTACCCGCCTTACCGGATACCAGCAACTGATGGTCTGAATTCGATATCGCTCCGATAGTCGCCATACAAGTGGACAAAATCAATCGGATTTCACCGGATGGCATTTTTACGGTGACGAACTTTCCATCACGGGCAATCAACTGGGCAAAGGTTCCGGCACTTCGGGCCATTACCGCTCCCTGTCCTGGACGCAGCTCGATACAGGATATGATAGTACCCAAAGGAATCTCGCTCAAAGGAAGCGCGTTTCCGATTTCCGGCGCTACGGAGCTTCCGGATTTTATCTGCTGACCGACCTCTAGGCCATTCTGGGCAATGATATATTTTTTCTCACCATCGGAATACTCCAATAAGGCGATAAATGCCGTTCGGTTCGGATCATATTGAATTGACTTTACTTCGGCCGACACGTTCTGCTTGTCGCGCTTGAAATCAATGATTCGATACCTTCTCTTATGTCCACCACCTTTATGGCGCATGGTCATTTTTCCAGAACTGTTTCGGCCGCCGGATTTTTTCAAAGGGGCCAAAAGACTTTTTTCTGGGGTATCGGTCGTAATGGCATCAAAGCCGTTTACGATTCGAAACCGTTGTCCGGGGGTTACAGGTTTTAATTTTCTAACTGACATTCTGTATCTTTTTTAAAACTGTCTGTTTTCTTTTACCGCTTTTCAATACGGTAGTAAAAGTTGAAACAGTTTTATAGATTACTGTAAAAATCGATCATATCGCCCTCGACCACATCCACGATAGCCTTCTTTCTGGCATTCGTCTTTCCGTGCTGGATACCGGTCTTAGTGTATCGAGACTTTCGAACTGGACCATAATTCATGGTACGAACCTTCTTCACGGCGACGTTATAGGTCTTCTCCACAGCGTCCTTAATCTGGATTTTATTCGCCCGAGGATCGACGTAGAAACCATAACGGTTGTACAACTCGCTCTCGGCGGTCATCTTTTCAGTGATTATCGGCTTTATCAACACGTTCATGATTCCCTATTTTTTAAAGTTGGATTCCAATCCTTCCAAAGCTCCTTCCAGCAACACGATATTATTCGCGTGCAATATCTTGTAAGTGCTTATTTCTGAGGAGGTTATAACTTCGGAACCCTTCAAATTTCGTGAGGACAAATATACGTTATTATTTGAGTCTCCCAAGACAAACAAAGATTTTTTGTTCTCTAGTCCCAAAGACTTCAAAACGTCCTTAAAATCCTTGGTTTTTGGAGCGTCAAAATTGAAATCCTCTACCACCGAAATCGCGTTTTCCTTGGATTTGATGCTCAAGGCGGATTTACGGGCCAAACGCTTCACGTTTTTGTTCAGCTTTTGGGTATAGTCCTTAGGGCGTGGGCCGAAGATTCGTCCACCACCACGGAAGATGGGTGATTTGATACTACCCGCACGGGCCGTACCGGTTCCCTTTTGTTTTTTGATTTTACGGGTACTTCCCGCGATTTCCGCACGCTCTTTGGATTTGTGTGTTCCCTGGCGCTGATGGGCCAAATACTGCTTCACATCCAGATAAACGGCATGTTCGTTAGGCTCTATAGCGAAAATGGCATCGGATAGCTCCGCTTTCCGACCGGTTTCTTTTCCTTTAATATCTAAGACTGCTAGTTTCATTATATCCACCTTTGAATAGTTACGTACCCATTTTTGTGGCCGGGAACTGCGCCTTTCACAACAAGTAGATTTTTCTCCGGAACGACCTTCAACACCCGAAGGTTCTGAACGGTCACGCGGTCGCCGCCCATTCGGCCGGCCATGCGCATTCCCTTAAAAACTCGTGATGGATCCGATCCCGCTCCAATGGAACCCGGTGCACGCAATCGGTTATGCTGTCCATGGGTCGCCTGGCCTACGCCACGGAAACCATGACGCTTGACAACGCCCTGAAATCCTTTTCCTTTCGACGTACCTACAACATCGACGAACTCTCCTTCTACGAAGATGTCGACACCCAAAGTGTCGCCTAATTTGTACTCCCCTCGAAAACCTTGGAACTCAACGACTTTTTTCTTGGGAGCGGTACCGGCTTTTTTAAAGTGGCCGATCTCGGCCTTGTTGGCACGTCGCTCCGTCTTGTCATCGAAACCCAGTTGAAGGCCCTTATAGCCATCAACTTCCTCGGTTCTGACTTGGGTAACTACACATGGCCCCGCCTCGATGACGGTACACGGAACATTTTTTCCGCTCTCGTCGAAGATGCTGGTCATGCCTACTTTTTTTCCTATTAACCCAGACATAATTGATTATTGATTAATGATTGAACGATTAATGATTTCCTCGTTGGAAGGTATAACCGGCAATCTGTTTTAGAATTAGAGCTTGGATTTTAGATTTTTCCGATCGGAAAAACCGAATCCGCACTCCGTTTATATTACTTACTTTTCAAACTCAATTTTCGGACAAAAAAACAGGGTCAAAAACGATTCGACCCCGAATGATTTTTGTTACCGTTTTTCCTTCGCTCGCAGCTCGGGACATGTCCATTTCCGAATAAACGGAAATCCTATTAATTCTTGACACGGGTTAGTGAATTCCAGCTTTTGCGAAAGAATTGCAACATCGTGCCTTACCTATCAGACCTTAATCTCCACCTCTACCCCGCTTGGAAGCTCCAACTTCATCAGCGCATCGATGGTCTTGGATGAGGAACTGTAAATATCCAATAGTCGTTTGTACGAGCTAAGTTGGAACTGCTCCCGTGATGTTTTATTGACGTGCGGAGACCGCAAGACCGTAAAAATCTTTTTGTGTGTCGGCAATGGGATAGGACCCGTGATTACGGCTCCCGTAGTCTTGACCGTCTTTACGATTTTTTCGGCGGATTTGTCCACCAAGTTGTGATCGTAAGATTTTAGTTTTATTCTAATTTTTTGGCTCATGCTCGTGAGTTGTGAATTAAGCGGTTACGCCCTTGGCGGCTTTGATAACTTCTTCGGCAATATTGGATGGGGTCTCGGCGTAGTGCGAAAACTCCATAGTAGATGTCGCCCTACCGGATGACAGGGTACGCAACGAGGTCACGTAACCGAACATTTCTGACAGCGGCACTTCACCTTTGATTACCTTGGCTCCTGCCCTGTCGCTCATGTTTGAAATAGTTCCCCTTCGTCGGTTCAAATCACCTACGATATCACCCATGTTCTCCTCTGGTGTCAACACCTCAATCTTCATGATGGGCTCCATCAATACGGCACGGGCTGCCTTGGCTGCTGACTTATATCCTAATTTCGCTGCCAATTCAAAGGACAGCTGATCAGAATCCACTGCGTGGAAGGAACCATCTTTCAGGGTCACCTTCATGCTATCCATCTCAAAACCGGCCAAAGGACCATTTTTCATGGCTTCCTTAAATCCTTTTTCAACAGATGGAATGAATTCCCTTGGGATATTTCCTCCTTTAATACTGTTTTCAAATACCAGTCCGGTGGTTTCTTCATCCTCTACCGGCTCCATGGTAAAGACGATGTCGGCGAATTTTCCACGACCACCTGTTTGTTTCTTATATGTCTCCCTGTGATCCGCCGCTCTGGTAAGCGCCTCTTTGTAC
>JBAUIP010000451.1:0-20222 GCA_049683055.1 Pricia sp. | reverse complement strand
CTGTAATACCGTGACGCTCCGCCAGAAAGGCCGGGTCGTTATAGGCGACATGGCCTACACCATCGGCATCCGTCCACACCAACATTTTTTGGGGCAGGTCCAAGGCCGTGGTCTGCGCATTCTGCATCAGCGGCGTGCCTAGGTTCGGGTTTCCAAATATAATAATGCGGGTGGGGCGCAGCTCGAGGTCGACGCTCGCGGCATTGGCCTGATGGTCCAGTTCCGCGATGATGCGAAGGTTCGGATTGCCTTCTATCGCAGTCCGCAAACGGGAATAAGCTTCGTCACAGCTACCGTTGACGGTTTTCGTAATGATGCCCTCTTCCAGCTCCGCCGTACTGTTTTCCGCGGCCACAATGGAATCTTGACTGGCACCGGTGCTCAGGTTGGTCAGCGCTCCCTGAATCATCGGCAGGGTTTCCACTCCTTCCAGGCCATGACGGGTCGACAGGTAGGTGGTATTGTTAAATCCGGCGTACACTTCTCCTTCCTCATTTTCATAGACCAGTATTTTCTGGGGCAGATCAAGGCCGGCCAACTGATTTTTCTGCATCAGCGGAGTGCCTAGATTCGGATTTCCGAAGAAAATGACACGAGTGGGGCGCAACTCCAAGTCCACCGAAGCGGCATTGCCCATGTGGTCGACCTCGGCCACAATCGAAATATTCGGATTGGCCTCAAGGGTGCCACGCAAGGCAGTGTAGGTATCCTCCACTGAAACTTGGCTTTGGGTATAGTCCATCCCCAAAACGTTCGGCGGATTTGACGTGGATTCTTCCGTAGTGTCGGTATCATCTGGCTCGTCGGTGCTGACAGTGTTATCGTCCCCACAGGACAGTAGTAGGCTGGCAAATAGAAATACAAATAGATTCATTTTCATAATAGGATGTTTTTATATACAGTTCTAATGATACGATAATTGGATGGATAAAGGATGTCCCCCAAAATCAAATTTTAACGCGATTCAGCTAGAAAGACATCCTTTTTAACGGAAAAATTTGGATTTGAAGCACCTATTTTGTCGTTAACAAAGGATGCTTTTACCGTTATTCCTCAAAAAGAGGACGATAAACGATTAAATCCTGCGAAATACTACAATACCTTATAATATAGTGGTATTCAAGGTTATTCGGATTATTGAAAAAGTGGAAAAATGCTTAAAATTCAGTTTTGACCTAAAATTGTTGGTCATATTGTGACAAAATGCACAAAATTTTGTTAAAAAAAGCACATTTTCCAAACCTCCGCCATCTAAATTACGTTGGTATTAATGTAAACAGAGTATTAACTAAAAACACGATCATTATGAAAAAACAGAAGATTAGGGTAATTCCATCCGAAGCGAGGGCCGGCAACCAGCGCAGACGATTTTTGAAATTGGGCGGACTGGCTTTGGCCGGCACCGGGCTGATGATGGCCTGTACCGAGGATGAGATCGCAACGGCTCCTCCCGTTACGCCTCCGACCCCGAATGCGAACGACGACGACGAGGAAACTCCGGAAGGAAACGGTATTTTCGACTTGGGCGAAGGTGACTTAGGTGTATTGAACTACGCTTATGCCCTCGAACAGTTAGAAGCCGATTTTTACACGAAAGTGGTCAACGGTTTTTACGCCAATTGTTCCGAAGAGGAAAAGGTCGTACTAACCGATCTTTACAATCACGAAGTAAACCACAGGGACTTCTTTAAAGTGGCCATCACTGTCGCCGTTGAAGGAAATACCGATTTGGTACTGCCCCAACTGGAATTCGATTACGGTGACTTGGACTTTGGTAGCCGAGACGCGGTTTTGAACACCGCCAAAGCACTTGAAGACACAGGTGTTTCTGCCTACAACGGTGCCGGTAAATTGCTGACTAATCCTATTTATCTGGTATTGGCCGGTAAAATTGTTTCGGTCGAAGCGCGTCATGCCTCCGCTATCCGAACCTTGATCAATCCGGGTTCTGCCGATTTCGCAGGAGACGATGTAGTCTCGGTCGATAACGCACTTGACTTGGCAAGGGATCCTTCAGAAGTACTCGCTGCAGTAGCTTCATTAGGATTCGTACAGACCGAATTCACAGCGAATTTTTTACCGTAATCGACTACTAACACTTTAAAGACAATACATTATGAATATTATACAATTTTTAGATGAATTTACCTCCGATAATCTGGAGGCGAAAAAATCTTCGAGACGCGAGATGTTCTCCACCTTCGGTTCTTTGGGAAAAAAGGCTGTTATGACGGCTATCCCATTGGGATTGGCCTCCATGCCAAAAGCTTTGGCGCAAGATTCCGGCAATGCTGCCGTTGATGCCTTGCAATTAGCTTTGACCCTTGAATATTTAGAAGATGAGTTCTATCAAAGGGCCTTGGACTGCGTATCACTTCCTGACGGAAGACCACGTATCGTTTATGAGCAAATCGCCAAACACGAAGCGGCCCACGTCGACTTTCTAATAGCCGGCTTGGAAGGCGCAGGTGTTGATCCTGTTGCCAAACCGGAATTCGACTTTACCGCAGGCGGTATGTTCGATCCATTTTTGGAGAACGGTAACGATGTTGAAACCGCCTACGCCCAGCTATTGGCTTTGGCACAGGCGTTCGAAGATACGGGAGTAAGGGCTTACAAAGGCCAAGCGACCAATCTTCAGGGAACCCCGTTCTTGACCGCTGCCCTACAGATCCACTCCGTAGAGGCCCGACACGCTTCCGAAATCAGGAGGTTGAGAGGACTTAAAGGATGGATTACCGGCAACGAAAGAGGCGCCGGAATGCCCGAAGCCACTCAAGCTGTTTATAACGGCGAGGAAAACTTGACCCAAGGTGGCGTTGACGTAACCACTTTAGGTGACGGAGCGCCTTTCGGTTTCGATTCTTCTACGGAAGCGTACGACGAGCCGATAACCGCAGATACCGCAGTGGCCATCGCCAGTCTGTTTATCAAATCGTAATTGTTTTTCGTTTTTAGGTTTTGAGAGCACCGCCGATTTATTTGGCGGTGCTTTTTTTATGGGAAAGAATTAAAAAGAAATTCTTTCACTTGAGTTGGTTCAAATTATTTTCGGATTTATATAGGAACGCTTTTTTTTGAGTTGCCTGGGGCTTAAAAGGATGCCAATTCTTAACTTAGCATGAAGTTTTTGAGTGAGTCAAATCAACTACGAGGATTGACCAAACCAATAAAAGCCAACGATTACCTGTCGATAATTTGGATTCTCGCGAAATCTCATCCCGATGAAAAGAAGAAAATTCGTTCGCAAAGCTTCCCTGGCATCCATAGCCTCTTTGTTAGGTGTGGAAATTGTATTCGGGGATAGTTTGCCCAAAAATTATCTTCCATTGGGACTTCAGGACCCCGACCCCTTCAAAATGTTCGACAAAAATTCCGAAATGATCGTGCTGAACGACAAACCATGGAATATTGAGGCCCAAGTCCATTTGCTGGACGATAAAATAACGCCCAATTCCGCCATGTTTATTCGTAACAACGGCCTGATTCCGGAGTCTCCCAATGCCAGCACTTGGACGCTTACCGTGGACGGGGAATCGGCCGCCGCCCAGAAATCGTATACGATTGCGGACTTGAAAAATCGGTTTCAAAACCACACCTATCAGCTCACGTTGGAATGTGGGGGAAATGGCCGCAGCGAATTCGACCCGCCCGCCAAAGGAAATCAGTGGACGATCGGCGCGGTTTCCTGCGCCGAATGGACCGGTGTACGCCTGCGGGATGTGCTTAACGATGTAGGGGTCGAACCCGACGCGGTCTACATCGCCTACCACGGAGCGGATTCCCATTTAAGCCGCGACCCCCAAAAAGAACCCATCTCCCGGGGAGTTCCCATGGCTAAAGCCATGCAGGACGAAACTTTGCTAGCATTTCAGATGAACGGCAAGGACATTCCTTTGGTCCACGGTTATCCGCTACGACTGGTGGCGGGAGGATGGCCTGCCTCCGCATCTGGAAAATGGGTGAGCCGCATCAGTATCCGAAATATCGTGCATGATGGCGAAAAGATGGGAGGTATGTCCTACCGGGTTCCCTGTAGTCCCGTGGCTCCCGGCGCGAAGGTCGAGGATGAGGACATGTGTATCATCGAATCCATGCCCGTAAAATCCCTGATTACCTATCCGAAGTCCGGTGCTATCTTGTCCGAAGGGTCGACCCTGAACCTTCGCGGCCATGCCTGGGCGGGTGAACTGGAGGTCGCCAGAGTGGAATATTCACTCGATTTTGGCTCCAGCTGGAACAAATGCAACTTAGAAAAACCGGCCAACCGCTTGGCGTGGCAGCATTTTTCGGCCACCGTAACTTTTCCGCAAAAGGGATATTATGAGGTTTGGGCCCGAGCCACCGATTCCAAAGGCGATGCACAGCCCATGGTGCTACCGGGATGGAATCCGAAGGGCTATTTGAACAATGCCTGTCATCGCATTGCGGTGAAACTTGTTTAGCAAAGAAATAATCATGTCAAAACACAAAAAATTCTGGAGAAGTTCAAGACGGGCCTACCGCGTACTGATCGTAGTCTGTGTTTTGGCCTTGATTTCGGATATCGTAATTTTTTACGTGAACGATGGTTTTAAAAGAACTCCGGAAGAAGGGGAAAGCGAGTACACCACGGTCTCTGATATCGACCCCGACCGTATCGAGAACGGCATTCACGTACGTACGGGCTTTGTGGATGCACCTGGCCTTCAGGAAACCGTCAACAATTGCACCAACTGCCATTCCGCCAAACTGGTGATACAGAACCGGATGAACGCCGAACGCTGGCATGCCACCATCCGATGGATGCAGGAAACCCAAAACTTATGGCCCTTGGGTGAAAATGAGGATATCATCGTGAACTATCTGGTCACCAACTATCCACCTCAAAAAAAGGGTAGGAGGGAAACGCTGACCGAGGTGCAATGGTATGAGTTGAAGGAATAATTATGGGACAATCCTACCCTTGATACTTCCGTTATTCTCTGGTTAAAAAATAGGTGAAGAATAAAACAGGGGTGAGCGAAAACGAAGAACTGCTTTTATTTTAACAGAAATCCCAGTCCGAGGCGATGAAGCATCTTTTTTTCGAAGTTCCAAAAAAAGTCGAACTGGCCGAAAAGCCATCCGAAGGTTACAAGAAGTACCTGATAAATGGGAAAAATAAGCACGATTCTAGCGGTCCAGTACAACCAAGCGTTAGTGGTTTCGCGCTCCAGACCTATAAACTCCGTCAACGGTGCGGCCAGTTTCGCCGCCGCCGATCCGGTAATGGCAAAAACGATAAAAATGACAACAATTTGAAAGTTGGAGTCAATGCCCCAGCGTTTTTTGAGTTTTTCCATAGAAATTTTATCCTGCTGCAAAGATAACAACTACTCTTTAAATCTGTTTGCCGATTTTATTAATATCCGCATACCCAATCATAGCTCGAATTGCCGTGCCTGTTGACTGGAACTCCGCAGCATCAGAATATCTACATCTTCGACAGCCAAGGCCCGTGTAGTCATGCTTATTAACGGGAACTTCACGACATCCGAATAACTACAACCTCGGCAGCCAAGGTCCGAGTCGTTGATTGTATTTCCTTTGAAAATAAATAAAGTAGTTGTACAATTTGTAATTCACCTCATATCCGTAGTCGATATTCGGTTCGTAATTGATTTGCAGCTGGTATAGGTCGCCACCATATCTTAAAGGCTGCATAGCCCTTTGGTTCCAGTTGATGACCAAAATCTGGTTACGGTTCTCGAGATACGATTGGGAGTAGTATCCCTCGGGCCTTGCGATACTCATCAGCCAAGTATTGAAGCCGGGCTCAATAATAATGATTTCGTACTCAGTACTGTCACTGGCAATCTTGACGGTATCGCCCTCTTGCTGTTCGAAGGCCATTTTTTCCTTGTCGGAGATGTCTACCTGTTCATTATTTGGATTGTCGACCGCTTTTTTGCTTCCCGTACAGCTACTTGCCGTGATTAGGGCACCAAATAGGAGAATCCCGATTTTAAGTATACTCTTTTTCATAGTCATTATGTATAGGATGGATAGTCCAAATTTCGTACCAAGAGGAAAAAGTCAAAATAGTTTCGGTACGAAAAAACCGTTTGCTCTCACAAACGGTCTGCCATCTGAAAATTTTCTGAATCGTAATGGACGGATTCAGCAATTATTTCCCGAAAAGACCTCCCAACATTCCGCCGATTCCGCGTGTGTTTCCTCCGAGCGCCATGGATGCCACGTCGTCGAGGATGCTTCCGTCGCCATCGGAATCCAAGAAGGATTCGATGAGGGATTGCTGCTTATCCGCTTGCTGGCCACCGCCCATCATGCTACCCAAAAGGCTTTGAATACCATCCGGCTCGCTAACGTTCTGTTGCTGTTTCTTTTGACCTATCATTCCCATAAGAATCGGTGCCGCAATTTTAAGTATATCGGCCACCGTATTGGAATCGACCCCCGATTTTTGGCTGATGGCATTTTCCACATGGGATTTCTTTCCGCCCAGCACATGGCCTAGGATGCCGGCACCATCCTCTTTGACCGAATCATCGACTCCACCACCGAAAAGACCACCCAAATTATCGAGAATACTACCGTTGTGCTTGTTCGAGAGCGCGCTCATCAGACCTTGGGCCCCTTCGGGCGTGGAGGCATTTTTCTTCATAGCTCCCATCAAAAGGGGTAAGGCCATGGTAAGTACACTTCCGGTTTCATCGGTCGACTTCCCTGTCTGGCTCGCTACTCCGCTAATCATTTGTTTGCCCGCCGGGCTGCTCAATAAATCCAATATTCCTGACATGTTGTATAGTGTTTTTATGTGAGTGGACAATGTACAAAAAAGAATGCTTTATCGGCCGCGTAGAGCCGGGAAAAGTCTTAGTAACTTATTGGTTTTTAGAAAAGTTAAGCCTAACCCAAAAGTTTAATTACCTGTTCGGCCAGCTCGGTTCCGATACGGTTCTGGGCTTCTCCGGTGGCCGCACCGATATGGGGGGTAAGTGATATTTTCGGATGCATCAGTATCTTGATTTCGGGGGATGGCTCGGATTCGTAGACATCAAGGCCGGCGAAGGCTACTTTCCCGTTTTCCAGTGCATCTACCAAAGCCACCTCGTCCAAAACCCCACCGCGGGCCGCGTTGACAATACCGACCCCGTCTTTCATGAGCGTAAATTCCTTTTCTCCGATCACATACTCTTTTTGGCCGGGGACGTGAAGGGTAATGAAATCGGAAGCTTCCAGGACATCTTTCTTGGATTGGGATGCCAGGTCAAAGGATACCGACCGGCCATCAAAAAAGGGAAGTTCAATGGTAGCGCTTTCAATTTTCGGATCATGATAGACCACTTTCATGCCGATACCAAGGGCCACTTTGGCGGTTGCTTTTCCGATACGTCCGAATCCGATGACGCCCAAAGTCTTGCCTCGCAGTTCGCTACCGCTGCCATAAGATTTTTTAAGCTGCTTAAACTTTTGATCCCCTTCGAGCGGCATGTTCCGGTTGGCGTCATACAGGTAGCGTACCCCGCCAAAAAAATGGGCGAAAACCAGTTCGGCAACAGATTCTGAGGAAGCAGCTGGTGTGTTGATGACGTGCAGTCCTTTTTTCCGGGCGTATTCTACATCGATATTGTCCATTCCTACGCCTCCGCGACCGACGAGTTTTAGCGACGGGCAATTATCGATAAGGTCTTTGCGTACTTGGGTGGCGCTGCGGACCAGAAGTCCATCGATCTGATGTTTGTTGATGTACTTTTGCAGCTGTTCCTGTGCCACTCTCGTGGTCATTACCTCGAATCCAGCCTTTTTGAGGGTGTCGATTCCGGATTGTGCTATGTTGTCGTTGGCGAGTATTTTCATGCTTTTCGTTCCATTTCACTCATTATATCCACTAGAACCCCCACACTTTCCAGCGAAAGCGCGTTGTACATCGAGGCGCGATACCCCCCAACGGAGCGGTGGCCATTGATGCCATTGATTTTGGCTTCCTTGCACATTTTTTCGAAGGGCTCTTTCAGTTTTTCTTCCGTCAGGTTGAAGGTGGCGTTCATGATTGAGCGGTCCTCTTTGGCCGCGAAACCTTCGAACACGGGATTCAAGTCGATTTCGGAGTATATTAATTGGGCCTTTTTCTCGTTGACTTCCTCGATGGCGGATATTCCTCCCTTGCCTTTCAGCCATTGCAGGGTCAACATAGAGGTGTATACAGCAAAAACAGGCGGGGTGTTGAACATGCTGTCCTTTCCTATATGTACCTGATAACTGAGCATGGAGGGAATCTGGCGGGAGACTTTCCCCAAAATATCCTCTTTTACCACGACCAAGGTAGCCCCGGCGGGACCCATATTTTTCTGCGCTCCGGCGTAAATTAATCCGAATTTCGAGAAGTCGATTTGGCGGGAAAAAATATCCGAGCTCATGTCGCAGACCAAAGGGGCATCCGATTTCGGGAACTCTTTGATCTGGGTACCAAAAATGGTGTTGTTGGAGGTCAGATGCAGGTAGTCGAGTCCCGATGGAACGGAATATCCCTTGGGGATGTAGTTGTAATTTTTGTCCTTTGAAGAGCCGACCTCGACAACTTCCCCGAACATTTTGGCCTCCTTAATGGCCTTATCGCTCCAAGTGCCGGTGTTCAGGTATCCGGCTTTATTTTGCAAAAGATTGTAGGCGGCCATGAGGAACTGCAAGCTGGCTCCGCCCTGTAAAAAAAGAGCTTTGTAGCCTTTACCTTCCAGACCGAGGAGTTCCAGGGCGAGGCTTCGCGCCGTTTCCATGATTTCGACGAAGGCCGCGCTGCGGTGTGAGATTTCGATGAGTGATAGTCCCGAATTGTCAAGTTCCTTTACCGCCTCCGAGGCCTTTGAAAGTACTTCTTGCGGCAGGGCACAGGGGCCGGCGCTGAAATTGTGTTTCATCATTACTATTTGAATTATGGTGTTAATCTAAGAAAGCCAAAAACCTCAATTCCGAACAAAGGTCCAGGCGATTACATGGCGCAACCACGGTTTCCCTACCGGTCTACTAAATTTGGTGATGGACCCGGAATGTCTTTGGAAGCGGGGTTAAAGATCATCAATTTAAAATGAACAAGGACCAAGGATAACCAAAAATCCCCCTAGTTTCTCAACAGGAAATCAACAGTGTCCACTCCATCCGCATAATCCCCGAGGGATGGTATCTGCGTTTTACCGAAAGGAATTTCGTTATCAAATATTCCGTCTCCGACTATACACTGTAGCTGGTCGGCATCTTTTTTCAAACGTTCCCGTAGTCCTTTCAAGGATGCATATTGCTCATAAAAAAGGGATGCGATGGGCGATGCATAGCCCTCATCCTCCTTGAGTACCAAAAATCCATTGTCGAGAATTTTGAAATCGGACATGAGGTAGACCGCCTTGTTATAATCGTAGTTATTGGCATACTTGTTTTGTTGGACGATTTGATTATAGCCATAGATGGAAGTGAAAAAGGTATCAAAATTATAGCCTTTCGGGACGAATAGTTTGGAGACGCTACGGCATCCCAATCCGTAGTACTGAAAGATATCTTTGCCGAGGGCATCCAATTGTTTGGGGGATTCATCACCTGTAAGCACCGCGACCGAATTCCGATTTTTACGGATGATGTTCGGTACCTTTCCAAAATAATGCTCAAAATAGCGGGCCGTGTTGTTGCTTCCGGTGGCGTTAACGGCGGTAAAACCCTCCAGCTTCCCTTTCGGGATTCGGATGATATCCTCAAACAAAGGTTCAATTGACATTAAGTAATTCCTTATAAACGAAATAAGTACATTGTCATTGGAAGACATTTTGAGCAAGGCCTTGTTTCCGGTAATCAATACCGCCAGCAAATCATGAAATCCGACCAAGGGAATGTTTCCGGCCATGATAATGGCAACGGTTTTCTCCTGATTTCGGGTCAAATCGTAGTGGGATAACCAGGCACTCAGCGCATCCTCTCGTAATAAATTCCCCCAACTTTCCAGGGCAAAAAGAACGTTTTCTTCCGTAAACCATCCGTTTTTATGTCCCGCCAGGTTGATAGTTTCATCCAATTGTTGCGACCAATGGTCTTGATTGATTTGATGTTGACCATCCTCCAGAAGCTTTAGGGAGCAAAAATTCCGGAAAAAATCCCCCAATTTCGTACAAGCAATAAAGATGCGCTGATTTTCGTTCATGGAAACGGACTTGCGATGGATTGTATTTGCGATAGAGCGGACTAGTCAGTACCTTTGCGGTTGATTTTGCAAAAGTAAGCAAGCCGAGGGTTTTTCGGCTACCATTATAAAAAGAAAACATGGCAATAGTTATAACGGACGAATGTATCAATTGCGGGGCCTGCGAGCCCGAATGCCCGAATACCGCAATCTATGAGGGCGCTGACGAGTGGCGTTACGGCGACGGCACCTCGCTCGAGGGCGACGTCGTTCTGCCCGACGGAAAAGAGGTGAACGCCGAAGCGGTGCAGGAGCCGATCAGCGACGAGATTTACTACATCTCTCCCGATAAATGTACCGAATGCATGGGTTTCCACGAAGAACCCCAATGCGCCGCGGTCTGCCCAGTGGACTGTTGTGTACCCGATGACGACCACGTAGAAAGCGAGGAGACTTTGTTGGCCAAACAGGCTTTTATGCACCCTGAACGATAAGCAAAAATATATATGAAAGCAGGTATCGTCGGATTGCCCAACGTCGGCAAGTCCACTCTTTTTAATTGCCTTTCGAACGCGAAGGCCCAGAGCGCTAATTTTCCGTTTTGTACGATTGAGCCTAATATCGGGGTAGTCAATGTGCCCGATGACCGGTTGCTGAAATTGGAGGATTTTGTAAACCCTGAAAGGGTAGTGCCGGCCGTGGTCGAGATTGTCGATATCGCAGGTCTTGTCAAAGGGGCAAGCAAGGGCGAGGGACTCGGAAACCAGTTTTTGGGGAATATCCGTGAAACGGATGCTATTTTGCATGTACTCCGCTGTTTTGACGATGACAATGTAGTGCATGTGGACGGTTCCGTCGATCCGATTCGGGACAAGGAGACCATCGACATGGAATTGCAGTTGAAGGATTTGGAAACGGTGGAAAAAAAATTGGAGAAGGTCAAACGCGCAGGCAAAACCGGAAATAAAGATGCCTTGAAGGAGGAAGCCGTGCTGACCAAGGTCAAAAAAGGACTTGAAAGCGGTACTTCGGTTCGGGCCATCGAATTTTCTAAGGATGAGCATCTTGAGTTTGTTAAGCCTTTGCAGTTTATCACGGACAAACCTGTCATGTATGTCTGTAATGTGGATGAAAATTCCGCTGCCACCGGTAACGAATACGTGGAGAAAGTAAAGGCTGCCGTGACGAACGAGAACGCCGAGGTCGTCGTTTTGGCCGTTGGCACTGAAGCGGACATTACCGAACTGGATACTTACGACGAACGCCAGATGTTTTTGGAAGATTTGGGACTCACCGAACCCGGTTCCGCCAAATTGATTCGTGGCGCCTATAAGTTATTGGATTTGGAGACCTATTTTACCGCAGGGGAGAAGGAGGTCCGTGCCTGGACCATCCCGGTGGGAGCGACCGCGCCCCAGGCCGCCGGGGTTATCCATACGGATTTTGAGAAAGGTTTTATTCGCGCCGAGGTAATCTCCTACGATGATTATGTCAACTTTGGAAGCGAGGCCAAGGTGAAGGAGGCCGGTAAAATGCGGATCGAAGGGAAGGATTACGTGGTCAAGGACGGCGATGTGGTGCACTTTCGGTTTAATGTGTAATTCAAGTGGCCTTTACTCAAGGGTCTTCGGGCTACGAAGTCCCTTATTTTTCGTAAACCCGCAATCGGTTCTTCAATAAGCTCAACTCCCTGTCCATTCTTTGGATTTTTGACAACATGTGGTTCAGCGCATCGATGCCTTCGAGATTAATGCCCAAGTCATGGTGCAGGCGGTCGAAACGTTCGATTTCAGGAATCTCCTCATCCAGAATATAGACCTCGGTTTCAATCTGCTTGCATCGTATGAGTCCATATTCGTTCAGGGCATTGATAAAAGTGTTGGGAATACGGGTTCGTTCGCAGTACTGTCGGACCAAAATATAGTTTTCGTTCGCCATGTCATTTGTGCTTTGTTCGATATAAACTTTTCTATGGGCTGCTCAAGACCCATTCGATTATCTTAACTTCGAAAGTTCGGTAAACAGTTCCTTTTCCTTATCCGTCAGATTTTTGGGTAGCGTTACTTTATAGGTGATATATAGGTCGCCGAACTGGTTTTCTTTTTTGTATTTGGGCATCCCTTTGCCTTTTAGTTTTGCCTTGGTATCGCTTTGGGTTTCGGGTTTCACATTTAATTCGACCCTTCCGCTAAGCGTATCCACTTGTATTTTCCCGCCTAGAAGCGCCTTGTACAGGTCAATTTCCACTGTTTTGTAGAGGTCGTCTCCCACCCTTTGAAAAGCGGTGTTGTTCAATACTTCAAAAGTGAGGTAGAGGTCCCCTTTCGGCCCGCCGTTCATTCCCTCGGCGCCGTAGCCTTTGATTTTGATGGTCTGACCGTCTTCGACCCCAGCGGGAATGGTAAGGCGAATTTTCTTTTCGCCTAAATCAATGGTCTGTTTTTGGGAGCTTAGGATGTCGGTCAGGTTCAATCTTAGGGTCGCATTAAAATCCTGGCCCTTGAACTGATGGGAACTTCTACCGCCACTTTTTGGTGAACCGGATGCCGTACCGCCGAACATGGATTCAAAGAAGTCGGAAAACTCGCTTTCCGAGAAATTACCGGAGCTTCCGGTAGAGCCCCTACCATCAAAACCGGCTCCACCGCCAAAACCTCCAAATCCGCTACCAGTCCCACCACCGAAATCCCCAGAAGTGGACTGCCGTCTCCTGGCTTCCTCGTAGGCGTCCGCGTGTTGCCATTCCTGTCCATATTTGTCGTATTTCTTCCTCTTTTCGGGGTCGCCCAGTACCTCGTTGGCCTCATTGATACGCTGGAACCGCTGTTGGGCTTCCTTATCATCGGGATTCAGGTCGGGGTGATGCTTGCGCGCCAGTTTACGGTAGGCCTTTTTTATTTCGGCCGCCGACGCACTTTTATCCAATCCCAATACCTTATAATAATCGATAAAATCCATACCATTTATTTATCCTCCGAAAATTATAAAAAAGGGAGCTTACTATCAACAAAACGGCGGTTTTCATTGTTAATTACTTTAAGGCTGAGGGGTTTTATCTTCCCCTAAGTCGTGTTATCTTTAGCGGCACGGCGCTTTTCGCGGTCCGTGAAAAAATTGCACCCCATGTCAGACAACAGCCAATATACCGAAGACAACATTCGCTCACTGGATTGGAAAGAGCACATCCGACTGCGTCCCGGGATGTACATCGGCAAACTAGGGGACGGATCCTCCGCCGATGACGGAATTTACATCCTCTTGAAGGAAACCCTTGACAACTGTATCGACGAGTTCGTTATGGGAGCGGGCAAGACCATCGAAATTTCCATCCATGGCGACCGCGTCATCGTGCGGGATTACGGTCGGGGTATTCCCCTTGGCAAAGTAGTGGACGTGGTCTCTAAAATGAACACCGGCGGAAAATACGATACCCGTGCCTTTAAGAAATCCGTCGGACTCAATGGGGTCGGTACCAAGGCGGTGAACGCGTTATCCAGCTATTTTCGGGTTGAAAGTACGCGGGACGGTAAGTCCAAATCCGCTGAATTCGAGGTGGGGGAGCTGAAGGAAGAGGAGCTGCTCGAAGAAACCTCTCGACGTCGCGGCACCAAGATTACGTTTGTACCGGACGAGGGTATATTCAAGAAATACAAGTACCGCAACGAATATGTCGAGCGGATGCTCAAGAATTACGTTTACCTCAATCCGGGACTGACCATTGTCTTTAACGGGGAGAAATTCCATTCCGAAAACGGATTGAAAGACCTATTGGAGGACAACAATAATAAAGAGGACATCCTTTATCCCGTAATTCACCTGCGCGGTGAAGATATCGAGGTGGCGATGACCCATAGCAAGACCCAGTACAGCGAGGAATACCACTCCTTTGTAAACGGACAGCATACGACCCAGGGCGGTACGCACCAAAGCGCCTTTCGCGAGGCCCTCGTAAAGACCATACGTGATTTTTACGGGAAAAACTATGACGCTTCCGACATTCGAAAGTCCATTATTTCCGCCATTTCCATCAAAGTGATGGAGCCGGTGTTCGAAAGCCAGACCAAGACCAAACTGGGCTCCACGGATATGGGAGGCGATTTCCCGACGGTGCGTACCTATATCAATGACTTCGTTGGGAAATACTTGGACAACTACCTCCATAAAAATTCCGGTACGGCGGACAAGCTGCAGCGTAAGATCATCATGGCCGAAAAGGAACGGAAAGAACTGTCCGGAATCCGCAAACTGGCTCGGGACCGGGCCAAGAAAGCCAGCCTGCATAATAAGAAATTAAGGGATTGCCGAGTGCATCTCGAGGACATGAAAAACGAACGGCGCTTGGAGAGCACGCTTTTCATTACGGAGGGGGATTCCGCTTCCGGATCGATCACCAAATCCCGCGACGTAAACACCCAGGCCGTATTCAGCTTGCGCGGAAAGCCGCTGAACTCCTACGGCATGTCCAAAAAAATCGTATACGAAAACGAGGAGTTCAATCTGTTGCAGGCCGCGCTCAATATTGAGGAATCGATGGAGGACCTGCGCTACAACAACATCGTCATCGCTACGGATGCCGATGTGGACGGGATGCATATCCGCTTGCTTTTGATTACCTTTTTCCTGCAGTTCTTTCCTGAACTAATCAAAGAGGGCCATCTTTATATTTTGCAGACCCCACTTTTCCGCGTGCGGAACAAAAAGGAGACAATCTATTGCTACAGTGACGAGGAACGGCGGAACGCCTTGCAAACCTTGTCCGGAAAACCTGAGATTACGAGATTCAAAGGTCTTGGAGAGATTTCGCCCGATGAATTCCAGCATTTTATAGGGGAGGACATTCGGCTGGAGCCGGTAATGCTTGATAAGGCCATGTCCATAGAGCAGCTCCTCAAATTCTATATGGGTAAAAATACTCCCGATCGGCAGGAGTTCATCATCGAAAACCTTAAAGTAGAGGTAGATTTGATCGAGGAAAACCAACTGTAATACAAAATAATACGATTTTTTTGAATGGATGATAATGACGAACTGAACCAAGCTTCCGGCGAGGAGGAACCGACTAAAGGCGACGAGGGCCAGGCGAATGAAACGGATGAATCATCCGACAGGAATTCGGGAGCATCCGAAGAAACACAACTTTCGAATACCGACGACGCGAAAGAACCGAATACCGAAGCGGTCGAAGCCGGCGATACCTCGGACGCCCTGACCCGGGTATCCGGTATGTACGAGGATTGGTTTTTGGATTACGCCTCCTACGTGATTCTCGAGCGTGCCGTTCCCGCCATTGAAGACGGATTCAAACCGGTGCAGCGCCGCATCATGCATTCCCTCAAAGATTTGGACGATGGCCGGTACAATAAGGTCGCCAACGTTGTAGGCCACACGATGCAGTACCATCCGCACGGCGATGCCAGTATCGGTGATGCCATGGTGCAGATCGGGCAAAAAGAGCTTTTAATCGATACCCAGGGCAACTGGGGCAACATCCTGACCGGGGACCGGGCGGCGGCACCGAGGTACATTGAGGCGAGGCTTACCAAATTTGCATTGGAGGTACTTTTTAGCCCCAAAATCACGGAGTGGCAGCTGTCCTACGACGGTCGGAAAAAAGAACCGGTCAACCTTCCCGTTAAATTCCCCCTACTTTTGGCGCAAGGGGCAGAGGGAATCGCGGTGGGACTCTCCACCAAGATCATGCCCCATAACTTCAACGAGCTGATCGACGCCTCCATCAAACATTTGCAGGGCAAACGGTTCAAACTATTTCCCGATTTCCCGACCGCCGGCATCATCGATGTGACCAATTACAACGATGGCCTGCGCGGTGGTAAGATCAGGGTCAGGGCCAAGATTGCACAGCATACCAAGACTACGCTGATTATTAGTGAAATACCCTACGGCACCAATACCGGTTCTTTAATAGATTCCATTTTAAAGGCCAACGACAAGGGCAAGATCAAAATCAAAAAAATCGAGGACAATACTGCGGCCGAAGTGGAAATCATGGTGCATCTGCCGACCAGTATTTCCCCCGATAAGACCATCGATGCGCTCTACGCCTTCACTGCCTGTGAATCTTCCATTTCCCCGCTCGGATGTATCATCGAGGATAATAAGCCACTGTTCATCGGGGTCACCGAAATGCTGCGCCGCTCCACCGATTCCACCGTCGAGCTTTTACGTCAAGAATTGGAAATTCAGCTTGCCGAACTCGAAGAACAGTGGCATTTTGCATCCCTCGAACGAATTTTTATCGAAAACCGCATCTACCGCGATATCGAGGAAGAGGAAACCTGGGAAGGGGTTATCGCCGCTATAGATAGGGGCTTGAAACCTTTTACCAAAAACCTGAGGCGGGCCGTCACCGAAGAAGATATCGTCCGCCTGACGGAAATCCGCATCAAGCGTATATCCAAATTCGATCTGGACAAGGCCCAGCAGAATCTGGACAATCTCGAAAAGAAAATCGCCGAGGTCAAACACCATCTGGCTCATTTGGTGGATTATACCATAGCCTATTTCGAAGGATTGAAGGAAAAATACGGCAAAGGCCGGGAACGTAAGTCCGAAATCCGAATTTTTGAGGATATCGAGGCCACCAAAGTGGTCATACGCAATACCAAACTCTATGTCAACCGGGAGGAAGGCTTTGTGGGTACCTCCCTGAAAAGGGATGAATATGTGACCGATTGCAGTGATATCGACGATATCATCGCCTTTACCAAAACAGGAAAGATGATGGTCTTCAAAGTCGATTCCAAGACCTTTGTCGGCAAGGGCATAATCTACGTTGCGGTCTTCAAGAAAAAGGACAAGCGTACCATTTACAATATGATCTATCGGGATGGCAAGGGCGGTTCAACCTATATCAAACGCTTTAACGTCACCAGCATGACCCGCGAGCGGTTGTACGATGTAGGCAAGGGCAAACCCGGTACCATCGTTTACTATTTCTCCGGAAATCCCAATGGCGAGGCGGAAACCGTAACGGTAAACCTCCGACAGTCCGGAAAGATCAAAAAACTGAAATGGGATATCGATTTTGCCGATGTTTTGATCAAAGGGCGGAATACGAAGGGTAATATCGTCACGAAATATCCCGTTAAACGGATCGAGCTCAAGGAAAAAGGACTCTCGACTTTAAAGCCGCGGAAACTTTGGTTCGATGAGACCGTACAGCGCCTGAACATCGACGACCGTGGGGAATTTATGGGGGAATTTCGAAGTGGGGACCGTCTTTTGATCATCAACCAGAACGGTCTAGTGAAGACAGTGACCCCCGAGCTGACCCTGCATTTTGATGAAGATGTCATCGTGCTGCAAAAATGGATTCCTGAAAAACCATTGACCGCCATTCATTGGGAAGGCGAAAAAGAACTTTTTTATGTCAAACGATTCCTGATAGAGAATCCCGATAAAGAGGAGAACATCCTGACCGATCATCCCAAATCCTATTTGGAACGGATCTGTACCGATTACCGACCGAGGGTCGAGGTAGTTTTCGCCAAGAAAAGGGGACAGGAACGCAAGGACAATTGGGTGCTTGATCTGGAGGAATTCATTGCCATCAAGGGCATTACCGCCATGGGCAATCAATTGACCAAGGACAAAGTTTTGGAAATCAACGGCCTATCTCCTTTGCCCTACGAACCGCCCGAACCTCCCAAAACGGAGGATATTGAAGTAGTGGACGAGGAAGATGTGGAAACGGAGGATAAAAAGGATATTGAGACGGTGAAAAAGCATAAGGTTGATTCAGAGCTAAAAAGCCGGTCGAAAAACGATACGGAAAGCAAGGCTTCCGATTTGGCTTCCGAGAAAAAAGAAACTAAAGGAGCGGACGAAACGCCGGAAGCAAAATCGAAAGGGAAATCCGGTAAGAAGCCGTCCAATAAATCCGGTAAAGGAAAAGACAACGACGATCAACCGACGTTGTTTGATTGATTGTTTGGCTCATTGGACAAAGAAAAAACTGGACTCAGGTTATATCCGAACTTAAGACGAGTTCTTGGTTCTCCTTGAGGAAATCGAAAGCAGAACACCGAAAATTAAATTCTTGAGATAAGAATGGCATCAAAAAGTTTTTTTCAGGAGTTTAAAGACTTTGCCGTAAAAGGCAATATGATCGACATGGCCATCGGTATCATCATCGGTACGGCCTTCAACAATGTTATCAACACCTTGGTCAAAAAAGTGGTTATGCCGCCCTTGTCCCTTTTGACCGATGATGTGAACCTAGCGAACCGAAAATATATCTTGCGCCCGGCATCGGAAGGTATAGAAGAAGTGGCCATTGGATATGGCGAAATGGTGGAGGTATTTATCGACTTTTTGATCATAGCCTTTACCATTTTCATCGTGGTACGCCTTATGAACAAATTTAAGAAAAAGGCCGAAGACCCTAAAGACAAAACCGTCGAAACGCCAAAGAACATTGAGCTTCTGGCCAATCTTGAAAAGCTGATGGAAGAACAGAACGCTATCCTCAGAAAAAATACCAAATGATTCTTGCTTAGGTGTTATTTATATCCCAAATTGTCGATTAGCACCTATTAATACTATCTTTGTCAAAAATTGAATAAATGGATTTCACCAACCCCTTAATATACGGAGTACCCTGTTTTATCGCCTTCATTCTTTTAGAACTTACTTATAGCCATACTCACGGTGATGAAGACCTGTACGTTTGGAAAGACCTGTTTGCCAGTGGTGCCATGGGCGTAGGTTCAGCGATTTTGGGGCCGTTGATCAAGGTCACCGTTTTGATCGTGGTCTTTGAATTTACCTATGAAATTTTCAACCCAGAGGTGAACGGCGTGCGGACGAATATTATGGGATATGAGTCGTTCGGCTATGCGTGGTACGTGTGGCTACTCTGTCAGTTGGCCGACGATTTCACCTACTATTGGTTCCATCGTGCTAACCATGAGGTCCGAATTCTGTGGGCGGCACATATCGTACACCATTCATCTGATAATTTTAACCTGGGTACCGCCGTACGTAACGGTTGGTTCACCTTGCTCTACAAACCCTTCTTTTATATGTGGATGCCGGCCATCGGTTTTCCCGTGGAGATGGTCGTGGTCTGTTTGGCCATTGAATCGTTATGGCAATTCCAGTTGCATTCCAAATACGTACCCAAAATGGGATGGGTTGAAAAAATCATGAATACCCACACCATGCACCAAGTGCACCACTCCCAAAACGTGGAGTATCTCGATAAGAACCATGGTGGTTTCCTTAATGTTTTCGATAAAATCTTCGGTACCTGGAAAGAACTGGACGATGATGTCGAGGTCAAGTTTGGGGTCATTCACGCCCCACAATCCTACAACCCTATCGTCATTTTGACCCATGAGTTCAAAGATATTTGGGCCGATGTCAAAAAAGCGGACAAATTCTCCCACCAACTCATGTACATTTTCGGCCCCCCGGGATGGAGCCCCGATGGCAGTACCTTGACCGTGAAGCAGCAGCAGCGCTTGTTTCGGGAGCAGAAGGCGAAGAATCCCGAAATGGCGTACAGTCGGCCAAATTGAAAATTACTCCTCCCGTACCGCCGTACCCCTGGATTTTTTAGCCTGTCCCACAAGACCATAATCGAAAGTATAGGAGTCGTCGGTAGTGGACAGGATTTTCATACTTACCGATTTTTCCTCCGCCTTGTTCCGGGGGTTCAGCTTTTTTACGACATATTCACAATCATTGATCCAGCGGACGGATGAGCTATCCGCCCTTCCTTCGAAGTAGTCGATTTCCAAGGTGTCGTTTCGGATGAACATGGTGGTCATTTCCTCACCGTCAACCGTGGTGGTAAACGAAAATGTTCCCGTTTTAAACTCCTGGCAATTTCTTTCCGGTCGGTAACAGGAAGTCAAAGACAGTGCCAGAAGACCGCCCAAAGCTAATCGTTTCTTCATACCGCAAAATTAAGGAAATAGGGGGAAGGGACTTCATCGATTGCTAAAGGATTCGAAACTTCCGTTAGCGTAAAATATAACGATTCTCTTGATGGTTTTTTCAGGGTTTCTTGACGATTTGGATGCTTCTTTACCGGAAACTACCCCTTCGGTTC
>JBAUIP010000450.1:0-3015 GCA_049683055.1 Pricia sp. | reverse complement strand
GTGTCGTTCTGTTGCTTCAAGTAGGTCGTTGCGTTGGGTGGCAGGTTTTCTAGGGATGCCCTTGCCACTAATTCAATTTTGCAAAACTAAAGGAAATTTGCGTTCGGGCGAAATTTATTGGAGGGATTATTGGGATGCGACCCGTGTTAATGTCAACTCAAAGTGCAGCTAGCGGGATGCATCTGCCGAGCCCCCTTAATATCCTTTTTCCTTGGATACCTCGTTCATCAAATCCTCCCCGTTCTGCAATCTCCGGTAGTTCTCTATAATCTGGGGCACGACGGCCTCCGGTTCGGAAACACTGGCATAATGGGGCGTCATATGGATTTTTTCATGTTCCCAAAAGGGATGCACGGTCGGCAAGGGCTCTTCATGGTAAACGTCAAGGCCGGCGCCGCATAGGTGTCCGTTGTCCAACATTTCTATGAGGTCCGCATCAACAAGATGACCACCACGCGCCACATTAATGATGAACGCATTTTTGGGAAGTTTTTCAAAAAGGGATTTGTTGAGGATGCCCGCCGTTTCATCCGTTAGGGGCAATAAGCAGACCAGTATTTCTGAGGATGCCAAAAAATCGGATAGTCCCCCGTCCCCGGTAAAGGTGGATACATTTTCAATGGACTTGGGGGAGCGGGACCATCCTTGCACCGCGAAATTAAATCGGACCAAGTCCTTCGCCAAGCAGCTTCCCAGTTCGCCAAGGCCCATGATACCGACAGTAAAATCGGAGATACGACGGTATTCCATCGGCTTCCAGATTTTTTGAGTCTGTCGGAGTTTATAGGTTTCGAGATTTTTAAGGTGGCCAAAAATGACGGCCAGCAAGTGTTCGGACATGTCCTCGGCCAATTTATCGTCGACAATTCGGGTGATGGGTATATCTTGTGGCACATCGGGATCTTCGAAGATAAAGTCCACCCCGGCTCCTGCGCAGGCTACCAATTTTAGGTTGGGATATTCGGCCAAGCTTCCGGCGGGATGCTTCCACACCAAGGCCACGTCGATTTCATCCTTCGGGTGCTCCTCCAAATAACTGTAGACCTCCAATTCGGGAGATTCCGCCAACAGGGCCTCTTTCCACAATTCTATTTTTTCATCCTGTCTGATGATTACCAAAGCCATGTGTCCTCTGTTTATGAATTATCCTCGTAAGAAGTTACAAAAATAGCAAAGGGGTAGCGTTTTTCGTGCTTGCTCGGTATTCAGCTTTCATCTGCATAAAAATAACCACCTCGAAATCGCTCCTTTTAGACTGACGAAATTAGCAAAAGGAAAGAATAAGAAAGGGGGCTTCCGAACGTTCACAAATCATTCAACAGCATCCAAAATCCTAGAGAATCCTTCCCCGAACAGCCAATTTTCCGATTGGGTCTCCTTATAAATAGTTAAAATCCTATCCTTGAAATCCGGCAAAAGTCCGTTGACGGATACAAAATGCACCGCTTGCTCGAAGGAGTTCAGCATACTTTTGTAGAAGACATCCGGCACATTTCGATCACGTTCGAAAGTTTGGGCGATTTCGAGATTATACAGCATGACATCCGCAATCAAAAAGGGTTCGACGCCCAGTTTGATATAATGTTTGATGAATTTTTGGGCCACAGACCGGCGGGCTTTGGGCTTTCGTCGTTTGACAGGAAAATATTCGTTGGAAATCTTGGCCTTGGCTTCCTGCACCAGTTTATCCTCCTTGGGATTGAAGATAAAATCGTAATATTCCTTAACCACGGGAAAACGATTGTAAAGATCCAGCAGCTGTTCCTCAAGGGCATCCTTCTTTAATTCCGACAAGTATTTTTTGAGTTTGCGTTTGCTCATTTCGCTAAAATAGGCTGCAATCTACCGAATTTAGGGGCATTTCATCGTAAAATACTTAATCTTCTCATAAATATTGTACAAGAATACCCACATCTTTTTGGAAAAGACAGAATTATAACGTATACTACTCTCTTGTAGAACTCCAAAATCCGTTTAAACATATGAGGCAACTAAAGATTATCAAGCAAGTAACCAACCGCGAATCAAAATCCCTCGACAAATACTTGCAAGATATCAGTAAAATCGATTTGATCAACGCATCCGAAGAGGTGGAACTCGCACAGCGAATCCGCGCCGGAGATCAGCTCGCCCTGGAAAAATTGACGACTGCCAACCTGCGTTTCGTCGTTTCCGTGGCAAAACAGTATCAGAATCAGGGACTCAAACTTCCCGATTTAATCAATGAAGGTAACTTAGGATTGGTAAAGGCAGCCAAGCGCTTCGACGAAACGCGTGGGTTTAAATTTATCTCTTACGCCGTTTGGTGGATTCGACAGTCCATCCTTCAGGCCCTGGCGGAACAATCTCGCGTCGTACGGCTTCCGCTCAATAAAATCGGTTCCATCAACAAAATCAAAAAAACTTTTTCCTATTTGGAGCAGGCGCATGAGCGTCCACCATCCGCAGAAGAAATCGCGAAGGAACTGGAAATGACCGTAAGCGAGGTCAAGCAATCGATTAAAAACTCCGGCCGCCACGTTTCCATGGATGCGCCATTACGGGAGGGAGAAGATTCCAACCTATACGATGTGCTGCGCTCGGGAGAATCGCCCAAGCCCGATAAGCAATTGATGCAGCAATCCCTCAACACGGAAATTAACCGGGCTTTGGAAACATTATCCCCCCGGGAAGCCGACGTGGTGAAATTATACTACGGCATCGGAGACCAACAATCGATGACCTTGGCAGAAATCGGTCAGACTTTCGACCTCACCCGCGAAAGGGTACGTCAGATTCGTGAAAAAGCAATCAGGAAATTGCGACACAATTCCAGAAGCAAGCTGTTGAAGACATATTTGGGATAAAATTTTAGTTTCGTGATAGGTTCGGAGTATGTTTTTAATTCCGAAATCAGCAGTTGGGTATAGCTGCTCGGTCACCAGCTCCGAATATTCGAAAGTTGCTTCACAAATTAAAAAGGCCCGACATTGCTGTCGGGCCTTTTTGTACAACTAATTCACACAAACAATTAAA
>JBAUIP010000449.1:0-4471 GCA_049683055.1 Pricia sp. | reverse complement strand
CATTTTGCCATGAAAATCGGCGGTAAATACCTTTGGCATGGAATTCATCGTAAGGGTAATTAATCGGACAGGCAATCAGGTATTCTTCATGCCGAATTCGAAATGAGGCAGCCAACTCCTTTTCAAGATTTTTGTTGAATAAATAATTTCGATGGTCCCGTTGCATAAGGGTAATGAATTCCCCATCTCCGAAACGGACAAAGTACAAACGCTCATGTTGCCTCAACCTCTCGACTAAAAAACGGAAGGAATCCATGATATTCTTTGTCCGTATCGTATCCGGGTTCGAAAGGGACGAACGGGAAGACAGCAAATGGAAATAATATTTCAGAGGCTTCATCGGGAAGTTTTTGGTTAAAGGTTTTGGAGTAAAAATTATTCTCAAAAGGTCAACAATGTACGCAACCTTTGCATCAATAGTTCATCTTTATTGTTATTGAGAAAGTAGGGTCAAATACGATTTGATTGTTATAGAACAAACCGAATTATCGGTCGGTTTTTGCGTCCGAACACAATTTTAGGACATTTTTTTTGTTAGTATTTCACAAGGACCCCAATCCTATTAAAAAAGTTTTGAAAACAGGGCAACATACAAAAATATCGGCGGTTATCATCACCTACAATGAAATCGGGTACATAGAGCGGTGCATCGCATCCGTTTCTTTTGCGGATGAAATTATTGTCGTTGATTCCTACAGCTCGGACGGAACTTACGAGTATCTCTGCGCACATCCGAAAGTAACCGTTTTCCAGCATCCTTTTCAGGATTTTACAAAGCAAAAGACCTTTGCCATGAAACAGGCGTCGAACGATTGGGTGCTGTTTTTGGATGCGGATGAGGTGGTTTCCTATAATTTGGGTCAGGAAATTCTTGAAACCGTGCAAGAACCGTTGCATGTGGCCTACTGGTTCTACCGGAAGTTTATGTTTAAGAGTTCGCATTTGCGTTTCAGCGGATGGCAGACGGACAAAAACTACCGGCTCTTCCAGAAAAGCAAAGTCAAGTTTTGCCAAGATCGAAGGGTGCACGAATGCCTTGAAATCGATGGAAGCTCCGGTATTTTAAAGGAGCGGCTCATCCATCGTTCGTATAAAGATTTTGAGGATTACAAAGCCAAGATGGTGCATTATGGTCAATTGAAAGCGCTGCAATACCATGAAAAAGGAAAATCGGTCAATGCCCTCAAATTGATGGCCGCTCCCTTTTGGAAGTTCTTCTACAACTACACGGTGCGGTTGGGCATTCTTGACGGCAAAAAGGGATTGATTATTTGCTATCTCAATGCGCTCAGCGATTTGGAAAGATACCGCTACTATCGTCTGTTGGCCCATCAGAACGGGCAATTACGAGAAGCCACCCTCCGCACTGCAACAGATTGAACACCCTAAATAATCTATTATTCGGGATGCTATGAGTATCTTGCATGCAACCACAACAGCGACCGCTGAATGAACATTGCCATTGTCGAACTTAGGGAATCGCACGAAGAATGCATCTACACCCAACTCCGGTTTTTGAAGGAAGCGGGGCATCGCGTGACCTTGATCCTGAATTCCGTTCTAGAGCGGCAAGTTGCGGATTATGCCCATCAGGCCGACGAGGTTCGCTACTTTGAGATGTCCCGATCTGGACTGTTCCACAAAATAGGACGCCAGCGGCAGCTGTTCGGCATCCTCAAAAAATTCGATAAACTTGTCTTGAACACAGCCCATTCCTACAGCGTTCTGCGCAACCTGACCGTGTTGTTGCGCTTTTCGAAAACGGAATGTATCGGCGTGCTGCACGATACGAAAAAACTGCAGGGGAGTTTAACACAGCGCATTATATCCCAAAAAGTGAAAAAATACTTCGTGCTGAACGACACTCTACTACCCGAGAACCAGACGGAAAATCGGACCGAAAACAACCAACCGAAAGAAAACATAGACCGCGATATCAAGCTACAATCCTTCTATCCCATTTTTTTTCCCGATTACGAACCGGTTCCCGTTTACAAGCAACAAGAGATTTGGATCGGCATACCTGGCAGATTGGACTATCGGCGAAGGAACTATGATTTTTTGGTCGATGCACTCATCAAAATCCCCAATCTGAAACGGGTACGATTCCTCATATTGGGAAAGGTCGACCGCGATAGTCCCGCGGGCTTCCGTTTTTACAAAAGTTTGGAGGATGCAGGACAATTAAAGCGCTTCAAACTCTTCCACTCCTTTGTCGATAACGCGGATTTTCATTCCTATCTCAAGGCCTGCGATTACATTATGCCCATGCTGCATACTGATGAAGCCTATTTCAGGTACAAAATTTCCGGGGCGTTCAATTTGGCTTTTGCCTATAAAAAGCCATTGGTATGCCATAAATCCTTCAAAAATATTCCCGACCTACGGGACAACTCCCTTTTCTTCGACCCCGAATCCTTCCCCGCGCTCATCGAAGCCATCGATGCCGGAACCGTGGAATCGCCCGCCACCTACACCGATGAGAAATGGGGCTATCGTTTTCAGCAAGGCCGCTACCTTGATTTTATAAATGAATAGCCGATAAGAACGGATTTTCCGCATTATATTTGGCCAACCACCAAAAAACGGGCGATGAAAATCGGTTTTGACGCCAAACGTATTTTTCACAACAGCACGGGACTGGGCAATTACGGACGGGATGCCATTCGCATTTTGCACCGCTATACGTCCATCGAAAAATTTGTTCTGTACAATACCGCCCCTTCGAATGTCGACCGATTGGACATCCATCCCAAAATGTACATCAAATACCCGAAGGGATGGTTCTGGAAAAAATTTTCGGCCCTATGGCGCCTCGGTCCGGTGACCAAACAAATTAAGAAGGACAAGGTGGATATTTTCCACGGATTGACCGGAGAACTTCCCGCAGGATTAAAAAAGAACAAGATTGCGACGGTGGTGACCATGCACGACCTGATTTTTTTGACCCATCCCCATTTTTATTCCTTTTTTGACCGGATTATCTACACCAAAAAGTTCCAATATGCCGCCGACCATGCCGACCGGATCATTGCCATCAGCGAACAGACCAAAAGAGATGCGGTGCGGTATCTCAAAGCTGACCCGAAGAAAATAACCGTGGTGTACCAAGGCTGTAACAACGCCTACAAAAAAGAATACAACCAAGAGCTCCAGGCCAAAGTCCGCGAAAAATATGGACTGCCAAAAGAGTTCGTACTGAACGTAGGAACCCTACAGGAACGTAAGAACGCCCTCACCTTGGTCAAGGCCATCAATGGCACCGACTACCATTTGGTCTTAGTGGGCTCCGAGAAAAAATATGCCCACAAAATACATGGCTACATCGCGGAAAACAGGCTACAACCACAGATTACCTTTCTAAAAAATGTAGGCATCGACGACCTCGCGGTCATTTACCAACTGGCCACGATATTCTGCTACCCTTCGATTTGCGAGGGATTCGGCATTCCGATTATCGAGGCGCTGTTCAGCAAAACGGCGGTCATTACATCGAAAGGGGGATGTTTTCCCGAGGCCGGTGGCCCCGATTCCGTTTACGTGGAAGCCTTGAATGCCGATGCCCTGCGGGAGGAAATCCGTCATCTTTTTGAATATCCCGACCGACGAAAGGAAATTGAGGAAAAAGGTTACAAATTTGTCCAAAAATTTTCCGACGAGGACGTCGCGAACAATCTTTACAACGTGTATAAATCGGTGCAAGCATGAAAACAATCTGTTTTTTCAATAGCACCAAAGCCTGGGGCGGTGGAGAAAAATGGCACTTGGAGGCCTGCACCCATTTGCATAATCAAGGCCATCCCGTACTGGCTATAGCGCACCTGAAAAGTGAACTATACCAGCGGCTAAGAGATACCGGGGTCGATTGTTTGGGCATCAGCATCGGCAATCTTAGTTTTTTGAATCCACTGAAAATAAAAGCGGTGGAAAAAATACTGAGGAAAAACCAGGTCGGCACCATCGTAATGAACCTGTCAAGAGATTTGAAACTGGCAGGATTGGCTGCCGAACAAGCTGGTCTGAAACGGATTATCTACAGACGGGGCAGCGCTATTCCTATTAAAAATTCCTTTATAAATCGCTATTATTTTAAGAATTTGGTGACTGAAGTCTTGGCGAATTCCCAAGCCACCAAGGAGACAGTTTTGGAACAGAATTCCGAACTTTTTCCGAAGGATAAAATAAAGGTTATATACAACGGAATCGATATCAACGAATTTTTAAACAAGCCGGTGAAGCCACTCTACCAAAAAAAGGATGCCGATGAAAAAGATGTCGAAGAAATCGTATTGACCAACTTGGGCCGATTGGAATTCCAGAAAAATCAGAAATTTCTGATAAAATTGGCCGCTGAACTCAAGCGGAGAAAGTTGTCTTTTAAAATCCTGATCGGTGGGGACGGACGGCTTAAGGAAGAGCTCCAAACCCAAGCCCAGGAACTTCAGGTGGAGCAACAGGTGCTGTTCACCGG
>JBAUIP010000448.1:0-9965 GCA_049683055.1 Pricia sp. | reverse complement strand
TACGCGGTGCGCACCCGTGCGCCGGTCGCCATCTTCCAGCAAGCTGGAAATGCTGCCCCTCGACTTGCATGTGTTAGGCCTGCCGCTAGCGTTCATCCTGAGCCAGGATCAAACTCTTCATCGTTGTGCGTTATATAAATTCGCGCACCGCAAAAAATCGTTCGTCCCGGCCCCGTCTCTTCCTGTCCTTTAGAAAAAGATTGTCCACCGTCCGGATTCGGACGATGGTAATTATAATTATTATGGTTCCTTAACCTATCGCAAACCTTTCGGCCCACGATGGGTCAGTCTTCTTGTTGTCTCCACAGTATGTCAATGAACTTTTCCAAACTCCGCTTTCGGCTTACTTCATCTGCCTACTATCTCTGAAAGCGGGTGCAAATATAAGAGTGTTTTTCGAATAAAAAATGGCTAAAAGGATTTTTTTTCAGGAAATTTTACATCCTTTTTTCAACCCCTTATTCGCCAATGCTTTACGGCATCCCTCTCCGGATTTCAAACATCCTTCTGACCAAAAGGGCCTTAAAGTTAATACAACTTTTCCGTTTGTGCAAGCGATTGCCAAAGGTTCTGCATCCTCTTTCATCCATATCCCACTCCTCAAAAAAGTATACCTATATATGTATCCCGATTTCGGGTTGTGCGCATGCAGGGGGAATGCTATCTTTGCGCACTTAAAATCGACCTATGATCAATATCACGTTGCCGGACGGTTCCGTAAAGGAATTCCCACAGGATAGTACGCCGATGGATGTCGCCAAGAGTATTAGCGAGGGCCTGGCGCGCAATGTCATCTCGGCGAAATTCAACGATACCGTGGTGGAAACCGTAACGCCCCTGAAGGAGGATGGCCATTTAGTTCTGTATACGTGGAAGGACGCGGCCGGCAAAAAGGCCTTCTGGCATTCGACTTCGCACATCGTGGCGCAGGCGCTGGAGGAACTGTATCCCGGCATCAAATTGACCATAGGACCGGCCATCGAGAACGGATTTTATTATGATGTGGATTTTGGGGATAGGACGATTTCCGAAAAGGATTTTCCCGCTATCGAAAAGAAAGCTTTAGAAATCGCGCGGGGCAAGCATGATTTTAAAATGCATCCCGTTTCAAAGGAGGATGCGCTATCCTTATATAAGGAGCAGAAAAACGAGTTTAAGCTGGAGCTGATCGAGAATCTCGAGGATGGGTCGATCACCTTTTGCGACCATGACACCTTCACGGACCTATGCCGTGGGGGCCATATTCCCAATACGGGCATTGTCAAGGCCATCAAAATTCTGAACGTCGCCGGAGCCTACTGGCGTGGGGATGAAAACCGGCCCCAACTGACTCGGGTGTACGGAATTTCCTTTCCCAAGCAGAAAGAATTGACTGAGTATCTTGAGATGCTCGAGGAGGCCAAGCAACGCGACCACCGCAAACTGGGCCGCGAGCTCGAACTGTTCACCTTTTCCCAAAAAGTGGGACAAGGGCTTCCATTATGGCTTCCGAAAGGGGCTGCACTGCGGGAGCGGTTGGAAAATTTTCTTAAAAAAGCCCAGAAAAAGGCGGGTTACGAGATGGTGGTGACTCCCCATATCGGCCAAAAAGAACTCTATGTGACCTCGGGACATTACGAAAAATACGGGGCGGACAGTTTTCAGCCCATTCACACGCCCAAAGAGGACGAGGAGTTTCTGCTGAAACCCATGAACTGCCCCCATCATTGCGAAATCTACAACACGCGTCCCTTCAGCTACCGGGAGCTACCCAAACGCTATGCGGAATTCGGCACCGTTTATCGCTACGAACAGAGCGGCGAGCTGCACGGCCTGACGCGGGTGCGCGGGTTTACCCAAGATGATGCCCATATTTTCTGTACGCCCGACCAGTTGGACCAGGAGTTCAAAAATGTCATCGACCTATCCTTATATGTACTCGGGTCATTAGGATTCGAAAATTTTACGGCTCAAGTATCAATCCGCGATTTGGATACGCCGGAAAAATACATCGGTTCTGGGGAGAATTGGGATAAAGCCGAGAAGGCCATCATCAACGCGGCAACTGAAAAGCGACTGGATTTTGTCATCGAAAAAGGGGAAGCCGCCTTCTACGGTCCGAAACTGGACTTTATGGTAAAGGATGCGCTGGGCAGACAATGGCAACTCGGCACGATTCAAGTGGATTATAACCTGCCAGAACGTTTTGACCTGACCTACAAAGGCAGTGACAACGAGCTGCACCGTCCGGTGATGATACACCGCGCGCCCTTCGGAAGTATGGAGCGCTTCATTGCCCTGCTGCTGGAACATACCGGGGGGAATTTCCCGCTGTGGCTGATTCCCGATCAGGCTATCGTACTGCCGGTGAGCGAGAAACACGAAAAATATGCCGAAAAAGTTTTAAATTCCTTGGAAAATAACGAAATTCGCGCCCTCATTGACGCCCGTAACGAGACCGTAGGCAAGAAAATTAGGGAAGCGGAGATGAATAAAATTCCTTTCATGCTTATCGTTGGTGAGAATGAGGAGGATGCAGACACGATATCTGTCAGAAAGCATGGTGGCGACGATTTGGGTTCCATTACTGTGGATGAATTCGCCGACTTGGTTTCTAAAGAAATAAATAGTACCTTAAAGGTATTCAAATAAATGTGTCTTATTAGTCAAAACTAAAGACAAGTTTTATAAATAAAAGTTTAATTAAAAAGTAGTAGTCATAGCAATTAGAAAAAGATTTAGGCCTAAACCAAGAAGGGAAAACAAGAATCCCCATAAAATCAATAAAAGGATTTTAGCTCCCGAAGTGCGCTTAGTTGGCGATAATGTCGGGGATATCGGAGTGGTGCCCATCAGGGAAGCTCTTGATAAATCCGAAGAAATGGGGTTGGATCTGGTGGAAATTTCACCGAACGCCAAGCCGCCCGTAGTCAAGATCATGGACTACAAGAAGTTTCTCTACGAGCAGAAGAAACGGGAGAAAGCTATGAAAGCCAAGGCCTCGAAAGTAACGGTGAAAGAAATCCGGTTCGGACCCAACACTGACGATCACGATTATGAGTTTAAGAAAAGACACGCGGAAGGTTTTTTAAAGGATGGCGCCAAGTTGAAGGCGTACGTATTTTTTAAAGGACGTTCTATAGTATATAAGGATAAAGGGGAAATATTGCTTTTGAAACTCGCCCAAGAATTGGAGGAGTTTGGAAAGGTAGAACAGTTGCCCCGGCTGGAAGGAAAGCGGATGACGATGTTTATCGCTCCGAAGAAGAAATAGTTTCTAGATTGAGTTGGGTGGACCAAAACCCCTCGACTGCGCTCGGGGCTACACAAGATTAGTGGAGCTTCCGACCGCGTTAAAGAGACAGAGGCCCCTTGATTGAGTTGGAGTGACCAGAGAGCAACTCGACTGCGATTTCAGTGACATTGGGAAAAATAGAAAAAATCAATGCCGTCCGTCTGCGCTCAGGATGGCTTTTTATTAACGATTTAATTGTAGCGCGTAATATCAAATAGTTAAAAATGCCAAAGCAGAAAACAAAATCCAGTGCCAAAAAACGGTTCAAGCTGACCGGTACCGGAAAAATCAAAAGGAAGCATGCTTTTAAGAGCCACATCCTCACGAAGAAATCGAAAAAGCGTAAGCTGCGATTGACCCACGACGGATTAGTGCACCCGGCAGACGAGCCGAGTATCAAAGAGCAATTGTGCCTGAAATAGTTTCGGGAGCAATCAAATAGGTAGTTATTAACCATGGAGTTGGGCAAATAAAGTGTCATAAGTTTGAATCAGCCTGCCGCGAGGTAGGTTTAAAATTCGGATTCGCCTGCCGCAAGACAGGGTTCTGAATTTCGAGTTTGATTCTCGTCGTTTTGCGGAATCAAGATTTCAAACAAAATCTGACCGCCTACTACAAAAAAAATTAAAAAAAATGCCAAGATCAGTAAATGCAGTCGCTTCACGCGCCAGAAGAAAAAAGGTGATGAAGCAAGCCAAAGGTTACTTCGGACGACGTAAAAATGTCTGGACGGTAGCCAAAAACGCGGTAGAAAAAGCAATGTTGTACGCCTACCGCGACAGAAGAAACAAAAAACGAACTTTCCGCGCCCTGTGGATTACCCGTATCAACGCGGGCGCTCGTCAGCACGGGATGTCCTATTCCAAATTTATGGGTGCCGTCAAAGCCAGTGGCATCGAGCTTAACCGCAAGGTACTCGCCGATTTGGCCATGAACCATCCGGAGGCTTTTAAGGCCGTGGTGGAGAAAGTGAAGTAACGTAACTTTGAGTCTGATTCGAAGTTCTTTTTTTGACACTTTCGGCGCAGGTTCAAATAAGTATTGTGAGAATCCGACAGGTTGTACAACTTGTCGGATTTTTTACTCTTGCCCGTTGCGGTCTCAACTGCGCTCGACCTGACAACGGCTGCGCTCCACCTGATATCGGCTACAAGAAACCTAACATTGAACCGGTTCGACCTGACAGTTTTCGCGGAATACTAGCTTTAACTTCTCAATGTTGGGCCTCTCGCCATGAGTCACGTATTTAAGATAGACCTATCATTGAGCGAGATTTCCTAACAGGATTAAAACCTATACCCCAAAAGCGGTAAGCACCAATTTTCTGTCACTGGCACTGTTTCGGTGCTCGCATAGATAAATACCCTGCCAAGTCCCCAAATTCAATCGACCACCGGTAATCGGAATTTGTACCGAGGCTCCCATTAACGAAGCCTTGATGTGGGCCGGCATGTCGTCGGGACCTTCAAAGGTGTGCTTATAGTATGAAGCGTTCTCTGGCACCATCACGTTGATATGGGTCTCGAAATCGATGCGTACCGTGGGATCGGCATTTTCGTTGATGGTCAGACTGGCCGAAGTGTGCTTGATAAAAACTTGCAGCATGCCCGTTTCAATTTTTTGGAGGTTGGGAAAAGAGCTAATGATTTTGTCGGTTATCAGATGAAAGCCTCTTTTATGACCTGATAAGCGTATTTCCGTTTGATAGAATTTCATAGGGAATTGGTTTTTTCCTTGTTCCTTGTTCCTTGTTCCTTGTTCCTTGTTCCTGACCGTCCATTAAAACTAAAACTTTCCCCATCCATACGCTAATTTAATTTTGATAGGATATCTTTAGCCGCTAAAACTGAATGCTATGGATTTATCCCGAATTAAAATGGTCGTTACCGATATGGACGGCACCTTGCTCAATTCCGACCATGAGGTCAGTGACCGGTTTCTTGAACTTTTTGAGGAATTAAAGAAAAGGGATATAATTTTCGTAGCAGCCAGTGGGCGGCAGTACCAGAGCATTGTCGACAAACTCGACAGTATTAAAAACGATATTATCGTCATCGCCGAGAATGGGGGCGTGGCCATGCAGAATGGTGCTGAGCTGGTCTTGACACCCCTGCCGTCAACTTCCAAAAATCGGGTCTTGGAAAGTTTGGCATCCATAGAGAATATTCATCCCGTTCTGTGTGGTAAAGACAGTGCCTACATTTTGGGCGACTCTCCAAAATTCGAAAAAAAGTTGCAGGAATATTATTCCAAATATACCATCCTTGACAGCTTGAAAGCTTTTGAAGGCGAAATCGTGAAAATAGCCATCTACCATTTCGAAAGCTCCGAAAAGCATATCTATCCTTCCGTAAAACACTTGGAAGATGACTTACAGGTCAAGATATCCGGCCAAAACTGGGTGGACGTATCCAGTCCTGATGCCAACAAAGGTTTTGCCCTTCAAAAAGTCCAGGAACTTCATAACATCAAACCTGAAGAAACATTGGTATTTGGAGATTATAACAATGATTTGGAAATGTTGGCGCTGGCCGATTTCAGCTTTGCGATGCAGAACGCGCATCCCAACGTGCTTGAAGCGGCTAAATATAAAACGGCCAGCAACGACAACTTCGGAGTAGAAAAGGTGTTAGAGCGGATGCTGAAATAATATTTTCTAAGTGAAGGGAAGTCCACTTTCGATGCTTGCCCATCCGAACATTTGCTCAAGCGAACGGAAGCTGCCCAAGAACCAACAGTAATACATAGGGACTAACTTTTGATTCGAATGGGGCAGTCAGTGCTAAAATAATCGGCTACTTTCATCGTTTTTGGTAAGGAGTATCGCGGCTTTTATCCTACTTTTTCGGTAAAGGATGTTTTTTAGGCCTCTTGGCAATACTCCCGTTCAAAAGTATTTTAACAACATGAAAACCACCCAAAAGAAAACACTTCACGAGAGAATCAACGTCGTAAAGACGTATATGCCGCCCTTACATGAATACGTGCAGTATTTACAAGAAATTTGGGACCGAAACCATGTAACGAACAACGGACCGCTCTCCATTGAACTAGAAAGAAGGCTCACCAAGCATCTAGAAGTATCCCATCTTCAATATGTTACCAACGGAACGGTGGCGCTGCAATTGGCTATCAAGGCCTTGGACCTTACCGGCGAAATCATCACAACCCCCTACTCCTACGTCGCTACAACGAACTCCATCATCTGGGAGAATTGCACCCCGATATTTGTAGATATCGACCCGGAAACCCTCTGCATCGACACCCAGAAAATTGAATCCAAAATTACAGATAAAACGAGTGCCATAATGGCCACCCACGTATACGGAATTCCCTGTGATGTAGTTGGAATCAAACGTCTGGCCGAAGAGCATAACCTCAAAACCATATACGACGCCGCCCATGCCTTCGGGGTAAAAGTAAAAGGAAAGTCCATCTTTGAGTACGGCACTATCTCCACCGTCAGTTTCCATGCCACCAAAATTTTCCATACCGTCGAGGGCGGAGCGGTCATTACCAACGATGCGGACCTCTCGGAAAAAGTTTTCTTGCTCAAAACCTTCGGCCACCGAATGGACGATTACCACATGGCCGGTATCAACGCCAAAAATTGTGAGCTTCACGCCGCTATCGGACTTTGCAACCTGAACGTCGTGGATTATATTATCCAAGAACGCAAGATTATCTTTGAACGGTACTGCGAGCTATTAGGGCATCTACCGATACGTACCTTAAAAATGGACGATAAGAACGAACATAACTACGCCTATTTTCCGATGATTTTCGAGAACCACGAGATGATGACGAGGGTCAAGGTCGCTTTGGAAAGTCAAAACATATATCCAAGGCGTTATTTTTATCCGTCCCTGAACACCTTACCGTTTGTGGCCGACGAAAGCTGTCCCATTTCCGAAAAAGTCAGTGGAAATGTTCTTTGCCTTCCTTTTTACCACGACCTGCCCGCTGCTGATGTGGAACGCATCGCCCACATAATCGATAGCTGCTTTTGACATGAGAACCGCGGTAATGCAACCTTATCTTTTTCCCTATATTGGTTATTTTCAGCTGATAAGTGCCGTAGATACGTTCGTTTTTTTTGACGATGTCAATTTTATCACCCAAGGATACATCCACAGAAACGCCATTGAAATCAACGGGAAGAAATCGACCTTTACCATTCCGCTATCCGGTGCGAGCCAGAATAGTTTGATCAATGAGGTTGCCATTCATCCACAGGAATATGCAAAATGGTGGCGTAAGTTTCAGAAATCCCTCAAACAGCAATACGCTTCGGCCCCCTATTTTGAAGATACCCTCGGGATGCTGACCGATGTTTTCGACGGTCCGCCGAATTTCATTTCCACCTTGGCTGAAAAGAGCGTAATTGCGGCTTGCGGCCGACTCGGTCTGGATGTCCGTTTCGAGAGGTCTTCCGAAATGGACTATAATAGGATGGCTGCCGCACAGGAAAAAGTGTTGGAAATTTGCGACATTCTAGGGGCGAACACCTATATCAATCCCATCGGGGGCGTTGAACTATATGAGGATGCGGAGTTCAAAACCAATGGTATGGAACTGTATTTTTGCCAATCAAAAGGCATTGAATATCCCCAAAAAAAAGAACCCTTTCTATCCAACCTATCCATTATTGACGTACTTATGTACAACGGCCCAGGCGACATCGGCCAATTTTTAGAACAATATGAACTATTGAAACAAGAACAGTTATGAGCGCAGCAGGTGAAAAACTGATACTCTTTGGCGTAGGCCAATTATCAAGTTTGGCCCATTTTTATTTTAAGCACGATTCCGATCACGAGGTAGTCGGTTTTACGGTGGATAAGGATTATCTGGAATCGGATACGTTTGAGGGCCTTCCGGTTGTACCGTTCGAGGAAGTAGAATCGCATTTTTCGCCCGAGCAGCACCAAATGTTCATTCCCATCAGTTTTAAGAGGATGAGCCATGCGCGCCGTGAAAAGTATGAGGCTGCCAAAGAAAGAGGATACACCTTGGCCAGCTATGTGAGTTCTAAAGCGACTACTTGGCCGGACCTCGACCATGGGGACAACTGTTTTATTTTCGAGGACAATACGATTCAGCCCTACGTCAAGATAGGCAACAACTGTATTCTTTGGAGCGGCAACCATATCGGCCACCATACTGTCATCAAGGACCATGTTTTTATTACCTCGCACGTGGTGATTTCCGGTGCCTGCACCGTTGAAGACCATTGTTTTTTAGGGGTAAACGCAACCGTTCGCGACGAGACCATTCTAGGCGAGGCCACGCTGGTGGGCATGGGGGCTAATATTATAAGGGATACGAAACCTTACGAAATCCATATAGGTCAAAAATCGAAGGTGATGCCGAAAAAAAGTATGGATTTAGACAGTATTTCCCATAAGACAGGGGGATGAAACAAGAGCTATCGACGGGTTCGGTATTTTGAAGTACGGCCTGTTGGTGCCGACGAAATTTCTGCCCATTGAATTCTAAAAATCTTGGGGTGAACCATAAAGTATAAGAACAGCAAATTGATGTGGAAAAATTTAGAAGAAAATTGACCCTATGAACTGGATCAAAAAGGGAGTAATATTCAACACGGAAAACCAACACGATTGGATGGTGTCGCATGCCTGTGTGCCTACTCCCTATCTTCTGAACGAGGATATCATTCGCATTTTCTTTGCACCGAGAAATGCGCGGGGCCAGAGTATTCCGACTTTTATCGATGTGGATGCCAACGACCCTACGAAAGTGCTAAAACTACATGACCGACCGATAATGCCCTTGGGCGAGCTCGGCACCTTTGACGATGGCGGTATCATGCCTTGCTGTGCGGTGCCTACCTCGGAAGGACTCTATCTATATTATGTAGGCTGGAACCCTAGCGGATCGGTCGCCTACCGAAATGCTATCGGATTGGCCGTCAGCTATGATGAGGGAAAAACCTTTCGAAGGATGTATCCCGGGGCCATTGTGGACCGGAACCGTAGCGAAGCTTTTTTTACGGCTTCGCCCTTTATCGTGAAGGAGGATGATATCTGGCACATGTGGTACGCCTCCAGCACCGGATTTATTGAGGTAAAAGGCAAACCGGAACCGCTCTATATCATAAAATATGCGAGTTCCGAGAACGGCATCGACTGGCACCGGGAAAACCGGACCTGCATCCATCCGAAATCCAAAAACGAGGCCAACGCCCGGGCAACGGTCATCAAGGAAAATGACATCTACAAAATGTGGTTTGCCTATCGCGATAGCTTTGATTTTCGGGATGGTGAGGGCAGCTACCGCATCGGCTATGCGGAATCGAAAAATGCCGTGGATTGGAATCGGATGGACGAGAAAGCGGGAATAACCTATTCCAAAACGGGATGGGATTCGACTATGCAGACCTATCCCGCCGTCATCGAATACCGAAACAAAAAATACCTTTTTTATAACGGCAACGGGTTCGGTAAAACCGGCATCGGAGTGGCAGTTTCTGAAGATTAAAAAAATAATTAGCACGGTTGTTACGTTGAACAGTAAGATATATTCAACGGTCCGGGCTTTGCTCTGAAATAAGGGCTTGTCAAAATTCGATAGAAGAACACATCCTATGAAAAAACAAATGGAAATCATTTCCTACGACCTAGAAAAGTACAATTTCCCGAAGATCATATCCGATTTTTTGAATTTGGGA
>JBAUIP010000447.1:0-18484 GCA_049683055.1 Pricia sp. | reverse complement strand
ACCTTTGGCAGACATCGCGCCGCAGTTCTATCACCCCGTCTTGAACAAAGATACCCGGAACCTGATTCAGGAAAGCCGGGACAAAGGCCGTCTGGAAAAGACTCCCTTTCGTCTGTTCAGGAGCCGTGCGGAACTATTTTCGGATCTCAATTTTATTGCCATAGAAGGGAATATCGGAGCCGGAAAGACAACGTTGGCGCGCAAAATTTCCGAGGATTTTAACGCGAAATTGGTGTTGGAACGCTTTGCCGACAACCCTTTTCTTCCCAAGTTTTATGAGGACCAAAGTCGATTTGCCTTTCCGCTGGAGATGTCCTTTTTGGCCGATCGCTACCAACAATTTACCGACGACACCTCGCAGTACGACCTGTTCAAGAGCTTTATGGTCAGCGATTACGACATATACAAATCGTTGATTTTCGCCCGGGTGACCCTACAGCAGGAAGAATATGCCCTGTACCGCAAGCTGTTCCGCCTAATGTACAAAGAGGTGAAAAAGCCTAGAATATACGTTTACCTCTACCAGACCACGGAGCGGTTGCTCGACAACATCAAGAAACGCGGGCGCGACTACGAGCAGAGCATCACACCCGATTATCTGGAGAACATCAATAAGGGGTATTTCGACTTTATCAAAGGCTCCCCGCAGCAGAACAATCTGGTCATCGAACTGGGCGACCTTGATTTCGTGGAGCGAAAGGAAGATTACGAGGTCGTTTTGGGTAAAATCGTCAAGTTTGCGGTGGGGTTGCCAAAGTAAGCTGAGGATTAATCAGATGGCACGGCTACGGATTTCAGGTTAGCGCTTCGAATTTCGACCAAAAATCCCACACCACCACCCCTACGCTGACCGAAATGTTAAGGGAATGCTTGGTACCGAACTGGGGAATTTCAATTACTCCGTCGCACGCATCGATTACTTCTTGATCGACGCCTTTGACCTCGTTACCGAAAACTACTGCATATTTTTCGGAAGATTTGGGCTCGAACCGGTGCAGCATTTCGGCAGCTTCGGCCTGTTCGATGGCGAAAACCTTGTAATGCCTTGACCGAAGTTGCTCGACAAGCGTCAACGTATTTTTACGATACTCCCAAGCAACGCTCTCGGTGGCCCCAAGGGCCGTCTTTCGGATATCTTTGTGCGGCGGGGGGGCGGTGATGCCGCACAAGTAGATTTTTTCGATCAAGAAGGCATCCGCCGTGCGGAATACCGAGCCGATGTTGTTCAGGCTGCGGATATTGTCCAAAATTAATACGAGCGGGGTTTTTTCCGCTTCTTTAAATCCTTCGACATCGAGCCGGTCCAGTTCATCGTTCCTCAGTTTCCGCATGGTCGATCTGGTGTAGAAAAGATATCATCAAATATTAACAAGGTAGCCGTTTGCGCAACAAAAATAGTACATTCGTTTCAACAGGCCGGTAGCGTTGGTCGAAAGTTGAATCCCACTAAAAGTCCGCTTTGGCAGCATCGAAAAAGACAAAGAAGGTAACCCCTTTGATGAAGCAGTACAATAGTATCAAGACGAAATATCCTGATGCACTGTTGTTGTTTCGCGTGGGCGATTTTTACGAGACTTTCGGCGAAGATGCGGTGAAGGCGTCCCGTATTCTGGGTATCATCCTCACACACCGAAACAATGGGGGCGACCGTACCGAGCTAGCCGGTTTTCCGCACCATTCGTTGAACACCTACCTTCCGAAACTGGTCAAGGCCGGGCAGCGGGTGGCCATCTGCGATCAGCTCGAAGATCCGAAGGCGACCAAGACCATCGTCAAGCGGGGGGTTACCGAACTGGTTACGCCGGGGGTGGCGATGAACGACGACATCCTCGAAACCAAATCCAACAACTTTCTCTGCGCCGTTCATTTTGGCCGCACATTGCTGGGAGTTTCCTTTGTCGATATATCCACCGGTGAGTTTTTGACTTCCGAGGGCACCGAAGAACAGATCGACAAACTGCTGCAGAACTTTGTGCCGAACGAGGTTTTGGTGGCCAAGACCCATAAAAAAGAATTCGCCGACGTTTTCGGCACCGGCTTCCACACGTTTTACGTCGAAGATTGGGTCTTTCAAGACGATTATGCCCGTGAGACGCTGACCTCCCACTTCAAGACCCGATCGCTAAAGGGTTTTGGTATCGACCATCTGAATCACGGCATTATCGCTTCCGGGGTGGTGTTGCACTACCTGTCCGAAACCCAGCACCGTAGATTACAACATATCAGCAGCCTGCAGCGCATCGCCGAAGAAGAACACATCTGGATGGACCGCTTTACCATCCGCAACCTTGAACTGTACCACTCCCCTAACCCGAATGCGGTAACCTTGATAGACATTATCGACCGCACGATTTCGCCCATGGGCGGGCGGATGCTGAAACGGTGGTTGGCGCTTCCTTTGAAAAACGTTGAGAAAATTCGCCGGCGGCACCAAACAGTATCCTATTTATATAACGATGAGGGCATCTTAAAGAAATTACAGCAGGCGATGAGACGTATGGGCGATCTCGAACGTCTGATTTCCAAGGTGGCCACGGGCAAAATCAATCCCAAGGAAACCGTACAGCTAAAGAATTCCCTCGAAGCGATCATTCCCGTTAAACAACTGACCTCGAACCAGGGCAACGAGGCATTGAAGGATATTTCCGACGAACTCGATACCTGCGATGCGCTGCGGAACAAGATTAAAGAGATGCTGTTCGAAGAAGCCCCCGTCAATATTTTAAAGGGCAAGACCATTGCCGATGGTTATTCCTCCGAACTCGACGAGCTCCGCAACCTGGCTACTTCCGGCAAAGATTATTTGGATAAAATGCTCGAAAGGGAGACCGAGCGCACCGGTATCACCTCTTTGAAAATAGCCTCCAATAATGTGTTCGGGTACTATATTGAGGTCCGCAATACCCACAAAGACAAGGTGCCCGCCGAATGGACGCGCAAACAGACGTTGGTCAACGCCGAACGTTACATCACTGAAGAACTTAAAGAATACGAGGCGAAAATTCTGGGCGCCGAAGAACGTATTCTCAGCCTAGAGCAGCAACTTTTCTCACAACTGACCGTCTGGATGCAGGAGTACATTGCCCCCGTACAACAGAACGCTAGGCACATCGCCCGGCTCGATTGCCTCTGTGGGTTCGCCCAACTGGCCCGGGAAAACAAGTATGTCGAGCCGGTCATCAATGATTCCACCGGTATTACAATCAAAAACGGGCGGCACCCGGTCATCGAAAAACAACTGCCGTTGGGCGAAGTTTATATCGCCAACGATGTGATTCTGAACCGCGACGAACAACAGATCATCATGATTACCGGGCCGAACATGAGCGGTAAATCCGCTATTCTGAGGCAGACCGCCTTGATTGTACTTTTGGCGCAGATGGGCAGTTTTATTCCCGCCGAATCGGCCCAGATCGGTTACGTCGACAAAATTTTTACCCGGGTGGGCGCGAGCGATAACATCTCGATGGGCGAGTCTACCTTTATGGTCGAAATGAACGAAACGGCCTCGATCCTGAACAACCTCAGCGAGCGCAGTCTGGTGCTGCTCGACGAAATCGGGCGCGGTACGAGCACCTACGACGGTATTTCGATTGCCTGGGCGATATCCGAATATTTACACGAACATCCGGCACGGGCGAAGACGCTGTTCGCTACACACTATCACGAGCTGAACGAGATGAACGAAACCTTCGGGCGTATCAAAAACTTCAATGTTTCGGTGAAAGAGCTGAAAGACAATGTGTTGTTCTTGCGCAAACTGACCGAGGGGGGCAGTGAGCATAGTTTTGGAATCCATGTCGCCAAAATGGCCGGAATGCCGCAGCAGGTCATCCATAAAGCCAACAAGATTTTGAAAAAGCTCGAAAAATCGCATTCCAGCGAAGAGCTGACCGAGCGATTGCAATCCGCCCAAAACGAAATGCAGCTTAGTTTTTTCAATCTTGACGATCCGCTTTTGGAACAGATCAAGGAAGAAATCACGCATCTTGACATCAATACCTTGACGCCCGTCGAGGCCTTGATGAAACTGAATGAAATCAAGCGTTTGTTGACGCGCGATAAGAAGGCCAGTTCCTAGAAAAATCGGTTGTCCCCGGCATCGCTTATCATTGTTATCTCGCTTATGGACTCGTTAGAGGTTCGTACGAATCTCCGAATTTGTTCGCTCGCCTTTTGAAGATTTTTAGGCTACTTTTTTCTTTGCTTTTTATAGAATTATATTAAATTTGCATCCGCATTCGGTCAAAGGTGCGATGTTCTTGAACAGATAGTTTCAAACTAAAACGCGAAAATAGCTCAGTTGGTAGAGCGCCACCTTGCCAAGGTGGAGGTCGCGGGTTCGAATCCCGTTTTTCGCTCAAGGGCCGATAGGCCCCTTTACCAAACGTCGCTTGCCGGCGTTTTTTTGTTTATGTCCGTTGGGATACGCCTTTTTGGCAATCGCGCTCGAGTGGTGGAATTGGTAGACACGCCGGACTTAAAATCCTGTGGGCATTTGCCCGTGCGGGTTCAAGTCCCGCCTCGAGTACAAAAACCCTCTTAACCCCTCGGTTTCGAGGGTTTTTTTAGTGTCTCTCAATCCACAATACACCATTTTTACACTTCGATTCCCAGATACAAAACACAAGATTATTTACTCAAATTCGTTACAATTCGACTGATATTAGATAAAGCTTTCGAAATATCGAAATTAGATTTGTAGTCTACAAGTCAATGATAATAAGATGGCCAAAAAAATAATCAGAAGGCTAATCATGAACGAAGGCAAAGGACCGTACGAGCAGTTAACGGCCTTGATATCGTCGCTCGTATTCTTTTTTCTTGCCATCCTCATGGTGGTTATGTACGTACTGATGGCGCCTTAAAACGTCCTGCATTTCTGATATCCGAAACTCCCGTTTTCTAAAAATAGTTTACTTTAGATGGTTTGGAAATCCCTCGAACTCCGCACCATCATGTCAAAAATCCGAACACTCCTTAAGAACTTGGGGCCCGGACTTCTGTTCGCGGGCATGGCCATCGGCACGTCCCATCTAGTGCTGTCCACCAAGGCTGGCGCCCAATACGGTTGGGTGATGGTCATCCCCATTATTTTGGCCAATGTACTAAAATATCCTTTTTTTGAGTTCGGCATCCGCTACACGAACGTTACCGACAAAAGTCTCATCGAGGGATATCTCAACCGGGGTCGGGGCTACCTTTGGCTCTACGCCTTCATTACACTGGTCACTACTTTCACCATCTTGGCCGCTCTCTACGTGGTCACGGCTGGACTGTTCATCAATCTTTTTCATTTCTCCCTCAATGTGGCTACGGTAGCCTGTGGTCTGTTCGTTTTTATCAGCGCCATTCTCATTATCGGACGATACCGATTTTTGGAAAAGACCCTGAAACTCGTGGTTTCGATTCTTTTTCTCGCCTTGATGGCTACCACCGTACTGGTTGTTTTCAAGGGAAAGATTATACCCATTGCCGATTTTACCCCGACACCTATTTTTAACGAAGCGGGAATACTATTTCTTATCGGTCTGATAGGATGGATGCCCACGGCGGTGGAAGCTTCTAGTTGGATAAGCCTTTGGAGCCTCGAAAAATACAAGACCCTCGAGCAACGGCCCACTCTCAAGGAAGCGCTTCAAGAGTTTGACTCTGGCTATATACTGACAGCGCTGCTGGCCATCTTTTTTTTGATAGTAGGATGGATGACCCTTTACGGAAGCAACACGGAACTAAGCGGCAATGCAACAGTCTTTGCAGATCAGGTAGTCCAATTGTTCACCACCCATATTGGGGATTGGGCCTATATCCTTATTGCGGTATCTGCTTTTGCCACCATGTTCAGCACCTGCATGACCGCCCACGATGCCATTGCCAGGGTGAGCCTTGATCTTATCGGATATCTATCCCCCAGCCGGAAAAAATATGATGGAAAACGTCAATTCGCCATCGGGGTCATCATTCTTGCGGTGGTCAATTTTACGGTGCTTTATGCCTTTGGTGCCAATATGGGGAATCTAGTGGCCCTGGCCACCTTTATCTCATTCGTGATGGCTCCCGTTGTGGGATACATGAACCTTAAAAACGTGATGAGCGATGATTTACCGGAGGCACAGCGGCCGAAATTGGGATTGCGAATTTTGACTTACGCGGGCATCCTATTTCTAACCTTGTTTGCAATCTACTACTTTTGGATGGTGATTTTTTAATCCCGCTCCTCCGGCCGGCCGGCTGGCCGGTTGCTTAGCTGGCATCTCAAACGTATCATGCCAAAAAATTAGTGATGTTTAGGCGTATTCCCATTTTCTTAATAAAATGTAAATTAATTTGGTAGTTCATCGAGTATCTTGTTAAAATGGGCTATCGCTCTCGACTCCTCTGGTGCTTTACCCCGTAACTATTTCAGCCTTGAATATTCTAAACCGGTCGGTTTCTATATGGTGGAACTTCCAGGCCTTAGTAAAGTAAGTTGTATTAGTACTGCGGCGATGACCGACCATCAAATTGCGTAGCATGAAGTTTTCGCATATCAATTCAATCAAAATCCGGATTTAAGGTCTTTTTTGCCCCCCGATAGGAAACCCCCACAAGTAGTCGGTCGTAGACTTTAGTTTGCGGCCGATTTCTTTTATCGTGCTAAATTCGTAATGGTTGCCGGTAGTCGACTTGTTAGGTAGCGGAAACCGCAACAACTCGTGACCGCCTTGGCTTTTAAGAGGGATCGGCTACTGTAATTCCTCTAGATTCTGGACCGTAAAGAGCGTGCGAAGGTTTTGCTTATGAAGAAAATCAAGGCAGTATACCCCGTCGGTGCAGTTGTTCGTTATTTGATCTTCCCCGAAGCCCGTAGAGGCGGTAATATTTTCAGAAGGCACTCCATTGCTCAGTAAATAGGCCTTGATAGTGTCCGACCGTTGCTGTGAAATGCGTTGGTTCGAACTTTGGCTGCCGCGGCTATCGGTATGGGTCTCGATGGCAAACCGCAAATCGGGAAATTTATCGACGGCATCGACTACCTTATCCAGTTCGGCGGTAATCGCAGGGGTCAGGTCACTTTGGCCGGTGTTGAAATAGAAATCCTTCACCTTAATGACCGTTTTCCCTTCCTCCTCTTTGACAATGTCTCCGATCGACGAAAGTTGCACCTTGAGGGGAGTTTTTTCGAGTTCTTGCAATCCTTTGGGATTGTAGGTCTCGGAGAAAGTGGAAAATCCTTCCTTAGAAATTTTCAGCTCGACCACATCGGAGTATGGAATTTCCAGCTGATAGTTACCGCTCGGGGAGGTGAAAACTTCCTTCAACAACTTGCCGTCAGCGTTCAACACCTTGACCGATGCATTGGCAATAGAAAGATCGTATTGGGGCTTAACGACCTTTCCCTTAAAGACCAAGGTGCGTATACCCGGTTTTTCGCTGATCTTGAAACCGTAAATATCATCGCTTCCCTTACCACCGGGGCGGTTTGAAGAAAAATAGCCTATGAGGCCTTCTTCCTTTTCGTTCTGTTTAATGATAAATCCGAATTCATCGTATTTGGTGTTGATACCCTTGCCCAAGTTGACCGGTATGGTAAAACTTTCGTCCGGTTGAACATTGGATCGGTAAATATCCATTCCCCCCATCCCGTAGAAAACATCCGAGGCAAAATACAGGCTGTTCTCGAATACGTAAGGGGCGATTTCATTGCCCGGGGTGTTGATTCGTGGTCCCAGGTTGACCGGTTGCGAAAGTACCTGCCCGTTATTGGTGTCGACATAATAGATGTCGGTACCGCCGTAACTGTCCTTAAAATTGGCCGCAAAATAAAGTTTCTCCGTAGCTTCGTCGAAAAAGGGATAGTAAAAGGAGGTGCTCAGATCTTTTAAAAGGAATCGGAAAGCTCCCCCGTTCGCGTCGGCCATACCGATGGCCAGTGCATTTTTTCCCTTATCGTCAAAGGCCAGGTTCTTGCCCTCGGTGTTCGAGAGGATGTAATATATGCGGCCGGAACCGTCGGAGTAGTACGGGGTAGATTTATGGTACGGTGAATTGGGGATACCACCGAAGGAAATGGTCTGTGAAATACCTCCGTTGGCTTGAACTTGAGCTTCGTAAATATCAAGGTACGCATCTCCCGAGGGACCGTATATTTTTTTGGATTTGGTCTTGCGGCTACTGCTGAACAGCAGGTTGTCTTTATAGAAAGCGGGGGACAGATCGGCCTGTGCGCTATTGGCGTTCAAGGTGAAAATAAAGAATCCGGCGGAGCGGGCATCATCGGAATCCAGAATATTGTAATTGAATTGCGCATTTTCGGTCAGTTCGCTGGCCAGTTGACCGGATTTGGATTTCAAAAATGCCCTCACCCTTTCTTCCTCTGAAGTCTTCGCCAGGCTTTGCAGCATATTGTTGAAGCGATGATCCGACATGACGGTGTCTTTCTTATTGACATCCAAATAGATTTTGGCCGCTTCGTTGTACTGGCCCGTCTTGAAATACGAATCGGCCAGGTTCAACCTTTGGTGGTTGGTCATCAGTTTGCCCTGCTGTATCTGCTTTTGGTAGGCGCTGATCGCATCGCGATAGGCATAGCCGTAGAAGTACTTGTCGCCTTCCGTTTCCAAGTTTTGCGAAAGGCAGACCGTGGCGCTTACCAAAAAGAACGTTATGGAAAAAAGTGCTCTCATTTAGAAAAATCTAGGTGTATCGATCTGTTTTGGTTTTCCTTTTAGCTCTTTGTTGTTCGTGTTCGTACCGTCGCCCCGGCCCAAATAGAATTTAAGGATGATTTCGTGGGAGCCGCTACTGAATTCGCCCAAGGGACTGGTGTTGTAATCGTACGCATACCCGATGTAGGTGCTGTTGGTCACCTGAAAACCGGCCAACCCACTAATGGCATTTCCGAACCGGTAGGCGGCGCCCAAAGTAAGACGGTCGTTATAAAGAAAGTTCGTCGATAGGTTCGCGTTCACCGGCGCACCACTGACCGTGTTGATCAAAAAGGCCGGTTTGAACTTCAGCGACTCGGACAGTTCGAACACATATCCCCCGATAAAATTGAACTGTAACTTATCGTCAACAATAGTGGCCACATCATCATTGTAAAGTCCGTCGGTCAGAAAGTTGGGAATCGATGCCCCAAGATACCAAATATCGTCCTCGTACAAAAAGAAACCGGCCCCTACGGTCGGATAAAACCTATTGATCGTCTCTCCTCCCAAAATCGGTTCCCCGGGATTTTCAAATCTGCCTTTGGAGAAATCAACGTTTAGGAACGAACCGCCAACATCCATCCCGAAGGATAGCTTGGCGTTATCGGAAACGTTAAACTGGTACGAATAGGCCAGTTCGACATAGGTCTGGGTCGACGGTCCGATCTGGTCGCTGATAACGTTGAGGCCCAAACCCATGGTTTCGTTGGACAAGGGCATGTTTGCACCCACTCTCAGGGTTCGGGGCGACCCGTCGATATCGACCCATTGGGCCCGATAAAGGCCTGCGATTTCAGGGGTCTCCACCGTGCCTACATATCCCGGGTTGAAACTGCCGATATTGTACATGTACTGGGTATACTGTGGTTCTTTCTGCGCAAAGCATCCTATCGAAATACCCATGAAAACCAAAAGGCAACAAACTTTTATGTGAGTGGACTGTAGTGTTCTATGCTGCATTATCCGTATTATCTTATCGTATCAGCTGTATCCAGCCTTTTTTGGTCGAGCTCATATCGACCCCTTCCACCTCTTCCTGTAGGGTAAGGTCCAAAACGTAAAAATAGGTGCCGTCGGGGACATCCTTGCCGTCGCGGGTTCCGTCCCAGATAACCTCATCGGAAAGCTGGTCTCCTTCGAATATCAGGCTGCCGTAGCGGTTGAAAATCTTGATGGAATAAGCGATATCGATTTCCTCTTCGGTACCGTCTTCATTCGTCAGCACCTTGTTGATCTTAAGGTCATCGTTCACCCCATCGTTGTTCGGGGAGAACTGGTTGAAAATGATACCGAACTCGGCCTGGGTTCTTTCGGATACGTTGACGACAACCGTATCGGAAAGATTTTCCTGATCACTATCGGCAGGAGATGATTGAATGATTTCGGCGGTATTGCGAAAGGTACCGGCGATAGGCACTCCGACCCGTATTTCCAATTCCGCCACTTCACCAAGGGGAAGTTCAGGTATGGCCCAAACCCCCGAATCGTTGTCGTATTCGCCGCGATCTGCCGTAGCCTCGATAAATTCGAATCCACTTTCTTCGACCCCCGCAATCGTATCCAACACTTGAATATTGGAAACCGCATCGTCGGTGGATTCGTTCGTAATCCTTACGGTGAAAATAATTTCTTGACCCACGAGCGGATTCACCTCTTCCAGATCCCGGTTCATTTGCGATGTGCCTAGGGTATCGTTCGGTATCGCTATCCGTCCGAATTTTTCGATGACCAGATTGATCCCTTCCGGTAAGTTGATATTCAAAGTGACGGTCGCGATGTCATTGTCCGGGTTGTCATCCTCGGGTACGGAAGACAGCAGCTCGGCGGTATTATCATAGATGCCTCCCTCCAGAACGGTTACCGGAACGGTCAGTGTTTCTGTACCCATGGCGGTAATCTCAGGGATGGTCCACATTCCGGCATCCGCATCATACTCCCCATTGGAGGCTACCACGGTGGCGGTGGAATCAAGCTGGAAACCTGTTTCAAGCATATCACCGATCATCACGTTGATGGACCTTCGGTCGGATAGATTATTGACCGTTACCGTAAAAGTGACGTTATCACCGGCTACGGCATCGGGCTGATTCACTGTTTTCAGTATTTCGAGATCCACTGGAGTGGGATCACAGTTTTCATTGTTCAGGTCGGGCGAACAGGCATCGAAGGGGTCGCTACCATTTTCCTCTTCCTCGCCGTCGGTAATACCATCCTGGTCGGTATCGCAAAGGGCGTTCGAATTATCCGGGATGCAAGCGTTTTCGTTGGCCGGGTCTTGCTGATCATTGACCCCATCTTGATCGGTATCCAGAATATTGGAATCGAGGGCATCGATGATACCGTCTTCATCTTCGTCGAGCGGGTTGTCGGGATCATCTCCCACTTCTATTCCATCTAGAATACCATCACCATCGGTATCAGGATTGTTGGGATCGGTTCCCAGGTCGGATTCCAGTCCGCCCAGAAGTCCGTCTTCATCATCATCCGTATCACAAGTGCTCACCGAAATGGTCACCTCGGCGGACTCGTTTTCACAAGGGGCTTGGGCACCGGTCGTAGTATAGGTGAACACATAACTTCCATTGGCCCCGCCCTGAAAATCGACCACATTTTCGGTGTTCAGGCTTACGGAGGATGGGCCTGAAGTAAATGACCAAGTACCTTCATCGGGTGATCCCGAAAGGGTATCGTCGAGGTCGAGTATCGTATTCCCAAATTCCGCATCACTACAGGAGGATGCGTTCTGGGGCACCCCAGCGGATGGCTGAGGTACAACGGTCGCCACCACTGCGGTACGTTCGGAGACACAGCCATTGGCCGTAGCCTGCACATAGAAAGTGGTTGTCTGAGGGATATCGGGAGAAGTAAAATTTGATCCGGTACTGATAGGATTACCTCCGGTTGGGGCGGTAAACCATTGCAGTGTTGCATCCAAATTTGCAGTCGCATTCAGCTGTACGGTCCCGGGCCCACAACGGGTATTTTCGGTCGTGGCCGTGATTTCGGGGATATCCCTTTGATCGAGATTGATAGTCAGAAGCGGACTAGCACAATCGTTGGCAGCGTCATAAAAAAGGGCATAATAATCGCCTGGCAACGGATTGTTGATATCGGCCTGGCCAAGATGGGCTTGGGTATCGGTAGGTTCGGCGTTGTTCGTTGTCCAGACCAGGGTAGTTCCGGCAGGGGGTGCACTGGTAGTGAAATCGTTCAGGCTTATGTCATCGGGTATCGGCCCGCAAAAAATATTGGTTTGCCCTTCGGCGAGTGCGGGAGCGGTATTCCCGGCATCGCATGGATTGCAATCGGTTACCGTGATGGTCACCACCGAAGTATCGTTGACACAAGGCTCAGCCGCTGTGTCAGTGGTATAGGTAAACTCGTAGCTTCCGGCAGCGGCACCTACAAAGTCGATATCATTGTTGTTCGGAACGGTGATGGCAGGCCCACCGGTTTGCGACCACTCCCCATCGTCTTCATCCTCGATCAGGTCGTCGAGATCTACACTGTTCGGACCGAATTCCTCGGATTCGTTGCTACAAGCGGCTACCGGAGTGGTCACGGTTCCTGCGGATGGCGAAGTGGCTACGGTAAGTTCCAGTTCGGTAACGGGACTATTGCAGTTGCTCGGCTCATCCCAAAAGAAGGCGAAATAGGAACCGGGGGCGTCAACTGGACTATCACCTTCCGTCGAGGTCCATTGGCTTTGATCCAATGGGTTGTCACCGTCCGTTGTCCAGATCAAGGCGGTTCCGTTGGGGCGGGCCCCGTCGTAGTAGGTGTCGAGACCGACAGCTACGGCATCACAGAAAACAGTGGGATTATCATTGAGTACCGGAGCTTCATCGCCGGCTGCGCAGTCGTTGTCTTCGATGATAATAGTACGGGCAGCTTCTGTAGGTACCGGGTTAAAAGAAAACAGTGGATTACTAGGCTGGCCCAATTGCAAAATGACCGTTTCGTCAGATTCAGGTTCCTCGTCGTCGATGGGAATGATATTGAGGTTTCTTCCTCCGGCAGGCCCGGCAAACCTGAAAACATTCTCAGTAGTCTGAGGCGTGTTCTGGGGACCAAGTTCATAATCCGAAGCATCCGCCGTGCCACCCAGGGTATAAGGAATTTCCAGAGGTTCTCCGGTCCCGTTCTCCTTATCTAAAACCACTCTGAAACTTCCTTGGTCCGGCGCTTCTGAAGCCTCAAGATCTAGGGACTCCAAGGTAAGAAATCCCACATCATTATCGGCAATGGTCACGGTTACCGGATCTCTATTGAGGACGTCAAACCCACCACGACTAGAACTTGTAATGGTTACGGTTACAGTTTCATTCCCTTCAACAATTTCATCGTCGAATATACCATTGACCTCTACATCTACGACAGAAGCATCTCCACTTTGTCCGGGAACAAAAACACTTTGCGGCAGTGCGTTATAGTCTGCATCAGGAGTTGCAGATCCCGTTACCGAAAACTCTATTATGCTTCCCCCGGCAACCGAACCATCGGTACGCCGGAACCTGAAAATACCTGGACTATTGGGTGCATCTTCACTAGCATTTGGTTGGAACGCGGTAACTGATATCCTGCTTTGCGATTGACCCAAATATCCGGCCAACATAAAAGCAAAAAAAACACATCCCTTTAACACCAAAGTGCCGAAGCCAAAAAATCCCGATTTCATTGTTCTCGATTTCATAAACTGTCCTCTGAATCCATACCAATCCCTTACAAAATAAGGAAGCCGATCAGTTGGTAGAAATGGGGTCAATATTACTAAAAAATTCATCCATTACCGTAAATCTAGGATTAAATCGGGCTTTTATAGATGAATTACCCTTATATACGCAGAAAGGTCAATCGGGGATTTCGGCGGACCGAACTTCTACTTCAGGGGCAATTTTCTTGACAAGGCCCTGTAATACCTTGCCCGGTCCGACCTCGATAAACGTACTCGCCCCATCATTGACCATGTTCCGAACACTTTGGGTCCATTTTACGGGAGCCGTGAGTTGCGCAATTAAATTCTTCTTAATTTCGTTGGATTCTCTTACCGCGACCGTACTTACATTCTGATAAATAGGACATTGGGGCTGGTGGAAGGTGGCATTTTCGATAGCGGATGCGAGCTCTTCGCGGGCGGGTTCCATCAAGGGGGAATGAAACGCACCGCCCACAGGAAGCACCAACGCCCTGCGCGCGCCGGCTTCCTTCATCTTTTCACACGCCGTTTCAATAGCCTCGACTTCCCCCGAAATCACCAGCTGCCCGGGACAGTTGTAATTGGCGGCGACCACGATGCCCGGAGCCTCATCACAGATTTTTTCTACTACGGAATCCTCCAACGAGAGTACCGCGGCCATGGTACCGGGCCGCGATTCACAGGCTTTCTGCATCGCCGTCGCCCGTTGGGACACCAGCTTCAGCCCATCCTCGAAGTTGAGGGTGCCGTTGGCGACGAGGGCGGAAAACTCCCCTAGGGAATGGCCCGCTACCGCATCGGGCCGAAAATCATCCCCGAGTACCTTGCCCAAGATGACGGAGTGTAGGAAAATAGCCGGTTGGGTGACCTTGGTTTCCTTCAAATCCTCGGCCGAACCTTCAAACATCGTATCGGTAATCCGAAAACCTAAAATCTCGTTGGCGTTCTCAAAAAGTTCCTTGGCCATGGGATAATTTTCGTAGAGTTCGCGGCCCATGCCTACGAATTGGGCTCCCTGTCCGGGGAAGACATATGCTTTCATATTTGGATTTTTAAGTTTTCCAAATTTAGGGAAAGTTTCGAGGTTGGGAAGGGACACATTGCCAACAACGGAAAATCCAAAGACTTTACCGTTACTTCTACTCCTTGAACCAACCGGAGTACATAACGTAATTCTCGGCAATGCGGTCAATTTCTCCGGTGCTCAATTCCGGATTGATATCCTTGATTTTTTTCGCGGGCATTCCAGCAAAAACACTTCCGGAAGGTACCCGGGTGCCCTTGGTTACGACCGCGCCGGCCGCAATGATGCTATTGCTTTCCACGATACAGTCATCCATCACGATACTGCCCATGCCAATCAACACATTATCGTGAACGGTACATCCGTGAACAATAGCATTGTGGCCAATGGAAACATTGTCGCCAATTTCGGTAGGAGATTTCTGATAGGTACAATGAATGACCGCGCCATCCTGTACGTTAACCTTATTGCCCATCTTGATGTAATGTACGTCGCCCCGGACTACGGCGTTGAACCAAATGCTACACTGGTCGCCCATGCTGACTTCGCCAACTATCGTAGCGTTTTCTGCGATAAAGCAGTCCTTACCGATCTGAGGGGTTTTTCCTTTGACAGACTTAATCATATGGTTTGCGGTTAAAATTTCGAGTCGCATTCAGTTTAATGCTTCCCGGCCTCATTGCGGTGCTAGAGGGCAAACCTCAAAAATACACTAAAAACTCCTTTTTCGAGGAGGCGGATACCAGCAACTCCTTACCGTTCGATACGACCACTCTGCCGTCCTTTCCCTTTCGGTATTTCAACACGTGATTGACATAGGTCAAATTAGAATTTATGGATGCGGACGAAAGCAAAATGGAGAACCCCATGTTACAGGTTATGGTCAAACAGGTCGAGGAATGCGGCTCTGACTGGGATTAATCAATCTCCTCCACTTCCACGAACATACGATCCGTAGCGACGGCGCCATCGTTGTCGGTGACGATAAGCTCAAAGACATTTAAACCTTTGTTCAACCCCGTTATCTCTGTTGTCAGGGAATTGGGGTTTACTATCGTAGCCGGTGTACCCCTAATTTCGACCTGTACCCATTCTACGGTGAAGGTACCATCGACGTCATCTGCCAAACCGGTGATGGTCACTGAAGTTGTAGAAGATGGTAATTTTTCAATAGAATTACCGGCATCGGCCGAAGGGGGAATATTGACCCTTATCCTTACCGTATCGGTATCCGTTTCGCCATCGTCGTCGGTGGCGGTAAGCCTGAAGACATAGGCGCCCGCGGTCAATCCGCTCACCATCGTGTTGAGCGAAGCGGGATTGGTTATAGTAGCACTGTCGCCCATCTCGAGAGTCCATTCCGTGGTTACGGTTCCGTCTTCATCACCGGCTGTGCCGTTTAAGGTAACGGAATCCTCCGGTAGGCTTATCGTAATGTTATCACCTGCTTCGACCACTGGGGCTATAATCGGCTTGGGGCCGACCGTAACCGTGACGGTCCACTGCTGTGTATCGCCATTTTCGGCCTCGATGGTATAGGTAACCGGATTGCTAAAATCCCTCGGGCCCGCATCGGAGGTATCGACCTCTGCGGCATCCGATACTATTAAAATTGAAGGGACAACGTTCAGCTCCGTACCAAATGGAACATCAATCGATATGGTATAATTCACCGAATCGATAATGGACTCTCCCGTCTGCTCAGGAATAGCGAAAGCCTTAATCGCATTCTGATTGCTTTTGGGAAAATTTTCCGGTTCCGGTTCCTCATCCGGTACTTCTTCGACGATGCTTTCTTGGACTGCGTACCTGACCCCGACCTCTTTACTTTGCCCGTAATTGTTCGATGCGATGACCTTGACCGAATGGTTTCCAGCACTGGTCCCGATGTAGGCCAAGGAAGCGGAAAATGGGTTCAAAGCAATACTTTCGTTCTGAGCAACTTTCTCGCCCGATTCATTCAAAAAATATCCTGCCCCCTCGGAAACGGAATACGAATAGGTATACCAAAAATCTTCCAAATCAGCTTCCGGCGTTACAATAATATTAGTGGAAAGACCTTCATCAACATATCCTTCGGCAATGTGATCGACTCTAACTTCGAACTCTACTTCGGTTTTCAATTCTACTCCCTTGGTACAGGCCGAAATAATCGTAAATAGAAAAATTAGGTAAGTCGTGGTTCGCAATTGTTTTCGCATCGGATCGTTCTTGAGGGAAAGCAAAAAACGTGAATCTATGTGGATTTATTTTGGAAATTGGTTGAAGTGCTTGTTTTTTGGGATGGTGGGCTGATAAAACGAATTATCAAACGGACGTTGAAGTATATAAAATAGGAAGGAAGTTCAAAATAGGGAATTTATAGGGTCATCGGTCAAAAGGATACACGCATCTAGAAGAATTGCAAGAAACACTTAGAACAAGCGAAATAAAATGATATTTTCTGAGTAATTTTAAAGCAGGTAAAAGAACCAGTATTTGATCTGTGGGATGTTTTTTGCGTTTAAAATTGAATCAAGGCTCTATGAATTATCGAGGAGCATTGATAATATGAGGGTCAAACATCGCCCCAAATATCATTCAACAATAAAACTTTTAGAGTCTCCTTGATTATTGTCAACTGTAACAATAGAAGTTGAACCGCCAAAATCATGTTGTGGCTCGACGTGAAAGTAATACTTTCACTGGAAGGCATAAAAAAAGAATACGAATCACTATCAAAGAATTCTTCATTTTCAAGTCCGTTCCAGCTTGTGCTAGCATTTCCTGACCCATTAACGGATGCATTTCCTTTCCCTGTTCCTGACGATTCTAGAGTAACGGTCACTCTTGAACCACTTGGTGCAGTATATACTCCGGTATTCCGATTATAGGTTATAGTAGCGGGCGGTGTGGCACTGACCGTCACTCTGAGCTGTTTGGTTCCTGATACTCCAGAACCGTCAGTAGCAGTTGCAATTATATTTGTAATACCGGCGGACACCGCTGAGGCGCGGCCCGTAGATACGTTTACCGTTGCAACCGAAGTGTTGGACGAAGTCCATACCACATTCCGGTCGGTGGCATCGCCAGGTTCCACGATTGCACTGAATTGCTCGGTTTCATCATCGGGTATAGATGAACGGGAACTATTAACTGTGATTTGCGATACGGGTATCGAGGAAGCGGTAACCTGAAGTTGTTTGAAACCGGATATACCCGAGCCGTCGGTTGCCGAAGCAATTATGTCCGTGTTACCGACCGAAACCGCCGTAACCAGACCAGATAATGCGTTCACAGTAGCGACACCGGTATTGGTGGAGCTCCAGGTCACGGTCCTATTATCAGCATTGGCAGGTGTTACCATGGCGGTGAACTGTTCTGTTTCATCGTCTGGAATACTCGACCTATTACTGAATACCGATATGCCAGTGACCGGTATCGCCGTTGATGTTACCGTCAGTCCGGCGGAACCGGTGACTGCTGAACCATCCGTAGCCGTAGCGGTTATTGTGGCGGTACCGTCAGAAACCGCTGTAATCAAACCGGAAACGTTTACGGTCGCCACTCCCGTATCGCTTGAGCTCCACGTTACGTTTCGGTTATCGGCATTGGCGGGCGTAATGGTGGCCGTAAATTGTTCGGTTTCGTCAGCAGGTACACTCGATCTAGCGCTGGATACTGCTATGCCTGTTACCAATACTGGACTATTTTCCACTGTAACCGTAGAGGTGTCGGTTATGGAAGCGTCGCCGACCGAGGTGGCCCTTATTACGGCAGTGCCCGGACCGACGGCCGTTACTCGTCCATTATTATCAACGGTGACTACATTGATGTCACCGGAACTCCATTGCACCCCTTGCTCGGTGGCATCGTTCGGTTGAACCACGGCGGTCAATTGTTGAGTATCGCCTACGGTCACGGTAGCAGTCTCTGGGAGTACGGTGATTCCCGTAACGGCCACGGCATCACCTTCTACTGTCACGGTGATGGTAGCGTTAGCGTCGTTGCCCAGGTTTCCGTCATTGATGGTGTATTCGAACCGAGCCGTTTCAGTGCTACCTGCTGCCGGGGTGAAAGTGATGGACATTCCGT
>JBAUIP010000446.1:0-2084 GCA_049683055.1 Pricia sp. | reverse complement strand
CCCCAAGATAGGCCATAAGTCCGATGATAACTGCCATTTGCAATCCGATATTGCTGAATTTGATCCAGGCGTCGAATTTGCTTTTTGAGGAATTTTTATCCGAACCCATTTTGACCTATTGTTTGCAACCGTTTCCGCCCGTCGCTTACCCTATGGTAGGGGTTGCTGGGATTTTTCGGCATAAGCCCTTTTACCGGACAGGTTAGGATGCAAAAGTAAAAGACCTCGGCCGAATATCGGTGACCGAGGTCTTTTATTTTTCGGGGCATAGTACGCCCCAGGATTATGTCAGCCAAAATCGCCGTTGGATTCGAATCGCTACCGGCGTGACTCAACCACCAAAAGAGCAACTAGAGACTATCCTTTAGGAAGCTTTTGCTGGCTCATTTTTGCTGGCACTGGTGTTCGTCAGCGTCGATTTGTAATCGTTGGATGAGCCGTTGCTAGAAGAACCGTTGATATTCCGGTTCAGGCTGCCGCTCTTACCCTTCATCGAACAGGTCGCATTAAAGGTCGCACCGGGCTCTACGGCCAGTTTGGTAACTTCAACGGTACCTTCGATGACAGCTGAGGATTTGAGCGATAAAAGGTCGGAGACCAAAAGCTCGCCATTAAAACTGCCTTCGATATCGGCGTTGACGCACTCCACTTTTCCGTGGATGTAACCGTCCTTACCGATGACCACCTTGCCGGAAGTCTTTACGTTACCGTCCAATTTTCCGTCGATACGGAAGTCCGCTTCGGAGATGATATCTCCCTTAATTTTCGTGTTCTTTTCAATTCTGTTGGGTTGCCCGCCTATTTCGTTCATGGTTCGTGGTTTTTTGTTGTCGGAAAACATTTCTTTTGATTTTGGGGTTAGTGAACTCCTATTTTGGCTGCTTTTTGAACAGTTACCGATAGTTTAGATAAGTTCAACGAAATTATTTGGCGTTTAGTATAACGGGGTGAAGCTAATTTAGGATTTTTTCTTTATAATCCTGTAAGTTTTTATGTACTTGGATGATTTTATAATTGGACGATAAAATTACAAAATTCTCATTTTCAATGCGGTAATCATCGTTAAATCGTATCAGTTCGGCGAAGCCCAAAGCGTAGTCCTTCGAAGGGAAGCCGTGGACTACTACGAATTGGTCTTCTAAAGTGTAAATGTCCTTAGATACGATATTCTTGTATTTCAAGTCCTTTATAGCCTCCTCCAAATCTTTCTTGACCCGAAGTGCTATTTGGTTATTACTCCTTCGGAAGGGAAAAACGACCTTCCAATTGCCCGTGCCCGTAGAACCGGTTTCGGAAGTAAAATCCTTGACCGCCAGTTTAGGGATTTGCTCGGCAATCATCTGTTCCGCCTTCTTACCCTCGGGATTGTTGGGATAGGTCAGCGCCACATAATCCAATTGCTCCTTAAAAGGCTCAAAACCGTTCAACCGGCCAATGGCGTTCGCTTTCAACATCTCGAATTTCGGCACGATAGGGTCGCCGGTAAACTGGTCGATGTTCTCCTCGGCGCCGGTGATGGTCTGTAGGAATTCCTGCTGTTTGTACAATTTGAATAGGGCCGCGTATCGTGCATCGGGACTATCGGCATCGTCTTCCAGCACGGCCCTTGGGTTCAACAGGATCTCAGCGTACCGTGACTCCGGATGGTTCTGTAGAATGTTCGCCTTCATCTGCGCCATCAATGGACTCCCCTCTTCCTCATAAATTTTGTACAAGTTGTATTTGGATGGGAGCACCAAACGCTCTTCCGGTTCGGATGCCAGTACGGTTTCCAGCTTCCCGGCGGCCAAGAGGTTTTCCTTGAACTTCTCCTTATAGATGAGTCCCAATTGATAATTGGCGAAATTGCGCTCGGTCTTGAGGCTGTCAATAACGGCTTCCTCGGTGGGAATCCTATCCATATAGAAATCCACCGTCAATCGCTCTTCCTCGGTCGGTTCGCCATTTAAACTGTCGTTGGCGGCAACCGCTTCACCCGTTGCTTCCGAAGGCAGGGTTCTTCCCTTTTTGCTCCAGCGCCAATTGTCTTCCAAAGGGCGTTTCCCCCATTTTTGGACGAAGTCGTTCTTGCCATAGCCGAGGCT
>JBAUIP010000445.1:0-1737 GCA_049683055.1 Pricia sp. | reverse complement strand
TTCTTCGGCTTTATCAGCAGCTCGTGCAGTTTCGCGGCCTTGGCATCCGCCAAATCCCTTTTTAAAAAAGGCGCAAGCTTCGTTTCGTCCATCGCCTTTCTTCTGGCATCGACGAACCTGGTCATCGAATTGGGGATTATCATTTCCATATTTTTAGGATGGCAGGTCGTGGTCGGGGAATATGACGGAGGTATTCTGCTAATTGGAATCTGTTGGATGCTCATCCGCATCATCCGTCCAAAAAAACTCATCGAAGAGGCACGTAAAAATTTGGAAAAAGGAGATGACGGAGATGCGGAGGAGGATGCCAAGGACTGGAAAAAGCAAATCAAAAAAGAGGATAGCTGGGCCCGGGTCGCCAAAAAATATAAGATGGAATGGCAGATGGTCTGGAAAGATGTCACCGTGGGCTTTACTATTGCGGGCGTCGTTGCCGCCTTTGTCCCCGATGCCTTCTTTGAAACCCTTTTCATCAATAGCGGACAGGGCAACAGCGATTTCAGTTTTTTTGAAATTCTGGAGCATATCGTGGTCGGCCCCGTTGCCGCTTTTCTGACCTTTATCGGTTCTATGGGGAACATTCCCCTAGCCGCTTTGCTCTTTGGAAAAGGCGTCAGTTTTGCCGGGGTCATGGCGTTCATCTTCAGCGACTTGGTCGTGTTTCCCGTGCTGCGAATCAACGCCAAATATTACGGTTGGAAGATGTCGCTGTTCATTCTGTTCCTGCTATTTACGGCCTTGATCGGCACATCGTTGACCCTTCATTATTCCTTCGACCTGATCGGAATACTTCCCGATCTGTCCCAAGTAAAAATTCAGGATAGCGAGTTCTTCAAATTGGACTATACCTTTTATTTGAACTTAGCCTTTTTGGCCATTTCCGCATATTTGGTGTATTTGGGCTTTTTCAAGAAAAAGGATGTCGACCACAACATGTCCGAAATGGCTCCCAAGAGCGATTTGCTGGAGAAAATTTTGAAATATGCGGCGTTTTGCTGCTATTTTTGGTTGGTGGGAGGATTAGCTGTCAGGTTCTTTGGCTAATGAATAATGGGTTGTGAAATGAGTAGGTAAATTGATATATTTTAGAATCAAAAATGAAACATTTATATGAAGTCACTGGGATGACCTGTAACGGTTGCAAGGCATCGGTCACCGATACCTTTTCGAAGGTGGAAGGCGTAACCGCAGTCAAAGTTGATTTAGAAAAATCCGAGGCTGAGGTCACTATGGAAAAGCATATTCCGTTGGAGACCTTTTCCGATGCGCTTCCGAGCAAATATACCATTTCAGAGAAGGGGGATGGAGTTGCCAATGCCGGGACGAAAAATCCAGATTCCCGCCTAAACCCATCTCAATTGGAGACCGATAAAAATGACGCTGTTTCCGAACCTATCGAGAAGGGCGCTAATTCGCACCAAAGTCCATCGCAATCAGAAACGACAGACGGCGATGTTGAAAATTCCGTCACCGATTCCAAATCCAAACTCCAGCAATTAAAGCCCTTACTGTTGATTTTTATCTACCTTTTTGCGGCTGCGATCCTTCTGAATTATCGGGAGTGGAACACCGCCGAGGCCATGCTCGATTTTATGGGCCTTTTCTACATCGTTTTAAGTTTTTTCAAGTTGTTGGACCTGAAAGGCTTCCCCGAAAGTTTCCGTATGTACGACCCTTTGGCGAAAGTGGTTCCCGCTTACGGATGGGTGTATCCGTTTGTCGAACTGACCTTGGGAC
>JBAUIP010000444.1:0-1608 GCA_049683055.1 Pricia sp. | reverse complement strand
GTATAGCGACAAATCTTTATTATCAATCTCTTTTATCGTAATGACTCTTGCCTCCGTCGGCTTTGCCCTGTATCCGAGCTATAATGTATTTGCGTTTACCCTGTTTTCCCTAGGTAGTTGTATGGCCGTTTTGCAGGTGGTCATCAACCCAATGCTTCGTTCGGCCGGGGGCGAGGAGCATTTCGCCTTCAATTCCGTGTTGGCCCAATTGGTATTTGGTTCGGCTTCTTTTGCTAGTCCTTTTTTGTACAAATACGTGGTGGACACTAATTCCAGCGAGGGCGGAATTGCCACTACCCTACGGAGCCTTGTTCCCGAAAATCTGCCATGGGTAGGCCTCTACATCGTATTTTCCATTATTTCAATGGTATTAGTGCTCATCGTCCTGTTCACGAAATATCCGGAGTATGATAAAAAGGAAGACGAAATCGCGGGCAGTTCGCAATCGTACGTAGAACTCCTAAAGAACAAATATACCGTTCTCTTTTTCTTAGGGATATTCTGTTATGTCGGCGCGGAACAGGGCGTTGGAAATTGGATTTCGCAATTTCTATACGAGTACCATGGTTTTGATGCTCAGACCGTCGGGGCCGATACCGTCGCCTACTTCTGGGCGATGCTGACCGTGGGATGCCTATTAGGACTTTTACTATTGAAAATTATGGACAGTAGAAGACTGCTTATCGGGGCGACGCTCATCAGTATGATTTGTTTGGTAACGGCTCTTACCGGAAGCGGGTCGATTGCTCTTTTTGCATTTCCCGCCATTGGCTTCTCCATATCGGTGATGTGGTCAATCATATTTTCGTTGGCCCTGAATTCGGTCAAGGAAAACCATGGTTCCCTTTCCGGTATCCTATGCACGGGAATCGCCGGGGGTGCCGTAATTCCATTTTTGGTCGGAGCCTTGGGGGAAACGACTGGCCTGAAGACCGGAATGTTCTTCTTATTAATACCGTTAACATTTATTCTATCCATTGGCTTTTGGGCAAATCCTCTGGTGACCAACAAAACGATTCGATTGAAGGGCGGGGATGATTCTTAAGTTCATTTTGCAAAAATCCTAGTTAAAAATTTAAACGATACCGTGGCCAGTGGGTCATGAACCATAATTTATTTGAGAATGAAAAAACTTTTGGTGCTATTTTTTGGATGTATTTGGCTCAACCTATTTGCCGTGGAAACTAAGAAAATTCCAATTACGGTGGAGAACAACAGCGAAGGAGCCCCGATTACCCTCGGGATTCCGTTTCCGATAGGAGAATTATCATCCGTAGACAACATTCGGTTGATCAACAGCCGCGGAAAGGAGATTTTATGTCAAACCACCGAAGTATCCACTTGGGAGCCGATTGGTGAGAGCGTAAAATGGATTTGGGTATTTTTCTTCACGGAGAAGGAAGCGGAGTATACCTTGGAATACGGAGAAAATGTAGTACCCATGAGGGCCGAGGAGAACATCGTCTCGATTAACAACATGCGGCCCGGGGGAGGAATATTTGTGAACACTGGCCCGCTTTCCCTGACCATCTCCAAATCGGGTGACGGTTTTTTGGATAAGGTCATGTTGGATTCAAATAACAATGGAACTTTCGAGGAGGATGAACT
>JBAUIP010000443.1:0-4209 GCA_049683055.1 Pricia sp. | reverse complement strand
GTATTAAACTCCACAATTATTTCTACAAAAACAAAGGCGACCTTCAGTTCGAGAATATATCGGAGCAAGCCGGATTCTCAGAACCCACCTACTCCAACGGTGCCGCATACGCTGATCTTGACAATGATGGAGATCTGGATTTGGTGGTCAACAACATCGATGACCCGGCCGGACTTTTTGAAAACCGCATTCCTAAAGCCTCCACCAACGCGTATCTTAGATTTAAGTTCAAGGGCGAGGCACCCAATATTCAGGGTCTTGGCAGTCAAGTCGAGATTTACTACGACGGCAATTCGCAAAAGCAGTATTTTACGCCGTATCGCGGCTATTTATCCACCATGGAGCAGGCCTTACATTTTGGGCTGGGCAAGGTCTCCCAAATCGACAGTGTCAAGGTCGTTTGGCCCGATGGAAAAATCCAGAAAGTCGAAAACTTAAAAACCAACCAAGAAATCATCCTAAAGTATGCCGATGCCAAGGAAGTCGCGCGGCAAATCGACTTCCGGTCCGATACAACGCTGTTCTCTTCATCGGATAGCTTGGATCTGAACTTTCGACATTCCGAAAACGACTTCATAGACTACAGGGTGCAGGTCTTGTTGCCGCACCTGCATTCCCGAAACGGGCCAGGACTATCGGTTGCCGATGTCAACGGAGATGGTCGCGAGGATCTGTTCGCCGGAGGGGCTAAGGGCCAGCCATCTACCTTGCTGACCCAACAACCCGATGGTCAATTCGAGACCTCCCTCCTGCCCGATGAAGCCTATGAGGCTATGGGCTCCCTCCTTTTCGATGCGGATGGCGATGGCGACCAAGATCTCTATGTTGTCAGTGGTGGATCATCCGAACCCCATGGTGACGCATCCTATCAGGACCGAATGTACCAAAACGATGGTAACGGTAATTTCGCACTCACCAAAGGCCTGCCCGAATTTCATGTGAGCGGCTCGGTGGTAACGGCATCCGACTATGACAGAGACGGTGACCTCGACCTGTTCGTCGGTGGTCGCGTACGCCCGGGGGAATATCCGCTTCCTCCCGAGAGCATCCTTCTAAAAAATAACAGTGCGAACGGCCAAATCAAATTCGAAAAGGATGACCAATCTATCAACGACGCCTTCAAACAACTCGGAATGGTCACCGCTGCCCTGTGGACGGATTTTAACGATGATTCTTGGCAAGACCTTATTATAGTTGGAGAATTTATGGCCATCCGATTTTTTCAAAACGATAATGGGAAATTATCCGAGGTCACCGAACAAACCGGACTCAAAAACACCAAAGGCTGGTGGAACAGCATCAATTCCGGTGATTTTGACAACGATGGTGATACCGATTACGTACTAGGGAATCTCGGCCTGAACAGCCGATATAATGCCGATGCCGAAGAGCCGCTCTGTATTTACGTCAGCGATTTCGACAAAAACGGACAGATCGATCCCGTGATGTGCTATTTCGTTGATGGCAAAAATTATATTGCCCATTCCCGAAATGACCTGATCAAACAGATCAGTGCAATGAAAGGACGCTTCCGAAGCTATTCCGACTACGCGAACGCGACCTTCGAAGAATCGTTTACTAAGGAGGAAATTGAAGGGGCACAGGTGGTCAAGAGCGAGACCTTTGCCAGTGCGTACCTTGAAAATCTGGGCAATGGCAAGTTCAAACGTTTCGAACTACCCCGAATGGCCCAGATTGCACCGATGTACGGAACCTTGATCGGCGATTACAATGACGACAATAATCTGGACCTACTGGCGGCAGGGAATTTTTATAGCGGAGAGGTCTTTACCGGACGCTACGACGCTTCCATAGGATGGTTGCTGGCGGGCGATGGCAAAGGCAATTTCGAACCGGTCGACGTTGTGGAAAGTGGATTTTCCGTTTTGGGCGATGCCAAAAGCATGGTCCGACTTTTGGATACCGATAAGGAACTTACGATAATCGGTATTAACGATGGGGAACTGAAGACATTCACGCATCCCATTACATCGAATCCTTACTATCTGAAACCAAATGAGGTATCCGCTGTAATAGAATATTCCGACGGAAAGAGGCAAAAATTAGAGTTTTCCTATGGTTCCGGTTATTTATCCCAATCAAGCCGCACCCTAAACATTCCTGAGAACGCAGTATCCGTCAAAATACGCACTAATACGGGAGAGCAATCCGAAATTCTATCCGCGCAATGAACCGATGGCTTGCACATACCGGCCTATTACTTGTTGCTCTGTTGGGATACGGCTGCGGGGAAGGCCAATCCCCTCGATTTGAACTGCTGAAACCTTCGGAAACAGGTATAGCTTTCGAAAATACGATTGTTGAAAACGACAGCATCAACGTCTTCGAATACATGAATATTTATACCGGGGCGGGCGTCGCGGTCGGCGATATCGATAATGATGGACTGACCGATGTCTATTTCAGCGGGAACCAAGTGTCGGGGAGGCTTTACCGCAACAAGGGCAACATGGAGTTCGAGGACATCACCGAATCGGCCGGAATGCTGAACGACCACTGGGGTACTGGAGCCACCATGGTCGACATTAACCAAGACGGTTATTTGGATATTTATGTCTGTGTATCCGGGAGCGACGATGAACCGCAGCGGGCCAACCTTTTATATATCAATAATGGTCCCGCGCCGGGCGAATCTGGCTCGGAATCTTCGGGCATGCCAGAGGTGACATTCACAGAAAAAGCCAAGGAATACGGCCTGGCCGATACTCGGCAGAGCATGCAAGCGGCCTTTTTTGACTATGATAAGGACAACGATCTAGACATGTACCTTTTGGTCAACCAAGCGGCTTACGAATATGACGTCAATGTTAGCAAGCCGCGAATCCTCGACGGGTCTTCGGTCACCAACGACCGCCTCTACCGCAACGAGGGTAACGGAAAATTCACCGACGTCACTTTGGATGCTGGCGTTCTTGTCGAGGGCTACGGTCTGGGCGTAGGTATTTCGGACATCAACGGAGACGATTGGCCCGACGTGTATGTCTCCAATGATTTTATCGGCAACGACATCCTATACATCAATCAAGGTAACGGTACCTTCAAGGATGAAATCAAGAACCAAATTAAACATACCTCGTATGCTGGCATGGGCAATGACGTGGCGGATATCGATAACAACGGCCGACCCGATATTATGGTGCTCGACATGCGCCCGGAGGACAATAAGCGGCAAAAACTCATAATCTCATCGACGGGTTACGACCGTTTTCAACTGATGCTCGATGCCGGATACCATCCGCAATACAGCCGAAACACCTTACAAATCAATCATGGGGAGGGTCGATTCAGCGAAATCGGTTTTTTGGCAGGCATTAGCAGTACCGATTGGAGCTGGAGTCCGCTTTTGGCGGATTATGACAACGATGGCCATAAAGACCTCTTTGTAACCAACGGTTTTCTTCGTGATCTCGGGAATCTGGATTACATCAACTATCAGGATGCCTACGACAATCCTTTAGGGGATGCACAGCTCAAAATAGACCAAAAGCTAGCGTCGATAAAAGAGCTTCCGAAGGCGGATTTGATGAACTATGCGTATCGGAACCTAGGGGACATGACCTTCGAAAAGGTTTCAGAAGTTTGGGGTATCGAAGAACCCAGCTGTTCCAACGGCGCAGCATATGCCGATCTCGATAACGATGGTGACCTCGACCTTTTGGTCAGTAATGTGAGCCAGCCCGCCTTTGTCTACCGGAACTTAAGTGAAAACAATGAGAGTCGACATTTCTTGAGGATACAATTGAAAGGCGAAGCTGGCAATCTAGACGGCATCGGTGCCAAAATCAAGATCAAGACCGGGGACAAAACCCAGCATTATCAGCATTTCCTGAGCCGGGGCTACGAATCAAGCGTAGATCCTGTAGTCCATTTCGGATTGGGGGAAAGTCGGAAAATCGATAGGCTGGAGATTTGGTGGCCCGATGGCGGCTACCAAGAATTAAAAGGTGTTACCGCCGACCAATTGTTGGAAATCGAGCAGTCGGATGCCCAAAAATTCGATGGCGAAACGGGGGCAAAACGGCCAATCGGAACCTTTGGCCAGAGCGCGTGGGCCAAAAATTTTGAAAATTCAGGGCGAAAAGGCGAAAAAAACTTGCGAAACACTCTTTTCATGGAAATGGCCGATAGTCTCCGCGTCGATTTCAAGCATCAAGAAGATAATTTCGTGGATTTTAAACTACAGCCCAT
>JBAUIP010000442.1:0-2266 GCA_049683055.1 Pricia sp. | reverse complement strand
GGATAGGATTTCCGTTTTATAATCGACTTTTTGCCTGAAGTCAAAGAGGTTGAGGTACTTTTTCATTGGGGTCGGTTTTTGAGCGGGCAAAAATACCACTTATTCTACTAAGCGCAACCGATTGACCCCCAAAGGTTTTATTGAAGCCGTATGTTGACTTTCCGTTAGTTTGCCTATTTGAAAAACAAGGAATTTGACTAATGCCGAAACAAGTAGATTGTTTACCCTCGATACCTACCAATTACGTAATCCTAACAACTTCTCCCCCAACTCAGTGAGTTCCGCAGTTTTGTACTCTTTCTGCTCCCAATTCCTGGGGTTACCGGGAAAGGCGTAGCCCTCGGGCGCGATACGGTATTTTCAGGAATTGATGCGCCATTGCCGCAGTGCCTCATTGTCGGGTTCGGCAGGCATCATGGAGATGTATCGGGCGACGCGCACCTTATTCTTCGACTTGTTCGGGCGGATTCCATGGGTCAAGGTGCTGTTGAAAATTAACAAATCACCCGCTACCATCCCGACTTTCACGAATTTATCCTCCAGACCGGAAATATCGGGCTGAAAGCGGTCGCGATCCTCTGGCTGGGTCAATTTCCAAGTGTCATAATTCCTGTAGAGTCAAGGGATGCATTGGAATCCGCCCATGTTTTCATCGGTTTGGTCGGCAAGGGCCAAAACGCCCTGAACGTTCTGCGGTCGGGTCTCAGGGTCGTAATCCCAATGGATAAATCCTTTTTTTTCCGAACCCGGTGGCAGCGGAAATTCAGGTTGGCCCGGTCGATGGTCGCGGTAGAAGGGTTTCCGGGGGTTTCCTCATGGGCCTTGTTGGCCATTTCGGCCTTGTGTTCTGCATCCATCGAATTCCTGTTTAATCCCATGAAATTACGTAATTTCCATAAAATAAAAATCGGAGGTTCCCTGATGAATTTTCGTTATCGACAGAATATCCGTCAACGAAGGCAAGGTTTTACGGATAAATGCGTTACTATTCGAAACCCAAAATTATTCACCTATGAAAGCCAAATCATTTTTCATCCTGCCCCTTTTATCCATTTTCATGTTATCCTCCTGCGCGCACCGTTTGGTCGGCACGTGGACGGTCGAGAAATACGAATCCAAAAGCGCCGGCAACAAGGGAGTATCGGTACAAAATGTCGGTTCGATATCCTTCGAAAAGGACGGTACCGGGCAGAAGGAAATGAACTACACCGTGCTGGGGATGGAAAGAGATGATAGCACCCCGTTCAAATGGTCGGCCACCGAGGAGTATATCACCATCGAAAGTGAGGATTCAGACCTCGCGAAAACCTGGATATTTCTAGAAAACAAGTCCAAAAGCCAAAAATGGAAATCCACCGATGGTAAAAATCAGGTGCAGACCTTAGAACTGGCGAAGCAGTGAAATCACTTCTAAATCCGCCGCCGATGGGTTGATTTCCAAATTTCAGCTTTCGGTCTTGCTCCGAATACTGGAATCGCTGTTCGCGATTCGGCAATCCATTATGCGAAGTTTTCGGCTGTGCTAAGATAAATCGCGGCTGAAACCATGACTTCCGAAAAAACGAGGTAGTTTTACGTTCTAACCTATAGAGAGAACAAATCATGGAAATCTTTACCTCACTAAAGCCTTGGACCATCGTTCAGATGTGTGTCGCGGCCCTCTGTATCTATCTGTACATCATGTTCATCACCCGGGTCGCCGGCAAGCGGACATTCGCCAAAATGACGAGTTTCGATTTCGCCGTGACCATCGCCATGGGTTCGATTTTGGCCGATGCCGTGAACAAACCGGTAGCGAACCTGATGCCCGCTTTTATATCGTTGGCCCTGTTAGCGGGTCTGCAGGTGCTCTTCTCCAAACTACTTTCCTCGTCCGATAGCATTGAAAAATTGGCTACCAATACCCCGATTTTACTGATGAAAGACGGAGAAATTTTTGAGGATAACCTGAAAAAAGCTTTGGTCAGTCGCGCGGATCTCTTGGGCAAACTACGAGAGGCCAATGTGCTTCAAATGTCCGAGGTAAAGGCCGTTGTCTTCGAGACCACGGGCGATGTTTCGGTGCTGCATACTTCGGATGATACGGAAATAGACGAAATTATTATGGAAGATGTGGGCAACTAGGTCAAGAAATAGGAATTACGCCACCCCTTAATGGTCTAAAGTTCAGAGCCCTGGCCATATTACAAAGCAAAACCGCCCCGACTTTTTCAAGCCAGGGCGGTCTCTAACTAAATAACCAACCAAAAAATCGTAATCTGCGTTT
>JBAUIP010000441.1:0-3391 GCA_049683055.1 Pricia sp. | reverse complement strand
GGATGGGCCAAAGAATACAGAAATCTTAAAAAAAGTAATTTTATGCTATAGGCGTTGAAGGGTATTAACGTTTTGTTAGGGGTCAAATATAGAAAAAAATAAATGACTTCTCCAAAAAATGTACTGCTTGCACGTTTCGCTGTATATATACGGATGTTTTAATAGGAAGGTTCATTTTAGGATGCCACTGAACTTAAAAGCCATAGAATATTAGAACCGAGTTGGTATTGATTACCTTTGCAAAATGAGCACGAACACGATGAATTTGCAAGACATCAATCCCAAAGAAAATATTATTATTAAGGGGGCGAAACTCCACAATCTTAAGGATATCGATGTCGTTATTCCCCGGAACAAATTGGTAGTGATAACAGGACTTTCAGGATCGGGAAAGTCCAGTTTGGCTTTTGACACCTTATATGCGGAGGGACAGCGGCGGTATGTAGAGAGCCTCTCCTCCTACGCCCGGCAGTTCTTGGGGAAGTTGGATAAACCCAAGGTGGACTATATAAAAGGAATAGCCCCGGCCATTGCCATCGAGCAAAAGGTGAACTCTACTAACCCCCGTTCGACCGTAGGCACTACGACGGAAATCTACGATTATCTAAAATTGCTCTACGCCCGTATCGGGAAGACCTTTTCGCCTGTTTCAGGGAAGGAAGTAAAAAAACATCGGGTGTCGGATGTCATCGATTACATCCAAAACTTTGAGGAAGGCACTAAACTGCTACTGCTGGCCCCATTGAAAATCGACGAAAAACGGGATGCCCTCAAATCCCTTCAACTATTATCAAAACAAGGATACGCACGAATCAAATATAAAGGCGAGGTCATACGTATCGACGCAGCGCCCAAAACTATTGGAAGGGAATTCGATCTGGTAGTAGATCGTGTCATCACCAAAAATGATGAAGACTTTTTGAACCGCTTGGCGAACGCCGTCGACACCGCCTTTTTTGAAGGAAAAGGGGAATTGATGATCGAAGAGCTATCCACAGGAAACCAGCAACACTTCAGCAACAACTTCGAACTGGACGGGATGTCTTTTCTCGAGCCCAACGTGCACCTCTTTAGTTTTAACAATCCCTACGGCGCTTGTCCCAAATGTGAGGGTTACGGCGATGTCATCGGTATCGATGAGGATTTGGTGGTTCCCAATACCGCTTTATCCATCTATGACAATGCCGTTTTTGCTTGGCGCGGGGAAAGTATGGGCTGGTATCGGGACCAATTGGTGAATTCCGCCTACAAGTTCGATTTTCCGATTCATAAACCCTGGTTTGAACTTTCCGAGGAGCAGAAACAGTTGGTGTGGGACGGTAACGACCATTTTATAGGATTGCACAAGTTCTTCACGACCCTGGAAGAAAAAAGCTATAAAATCCAGAACCGGGTCATGCTATCGCGGTACCGTGGCAAGACCCGATGCAGCGTCTGCAAGGGCAAACGCCTCCGCAAGGAAACAGATTACGTTAAGGTGGATGGAAAAAACATTTCCGATCTCGTCGAGTTGCCGATCACTCGATTGATGGATTTCTTTGCTAATTTGTCCCTCGGCGAGCATGACGCACAAATCGCATCCCGCTTGCTCAAGGAAATCAATACCCGATTGGGCTTTTTGTCCAAAGTGGGACTCGGCTACCTGACCCTCAACCGAAAATCGAACAGCCTATCCGGTGGAGAAAGCCAGCGCATCAACCTTGCCACCTCATTGGGCAGCAGCTTGGTCGGAAGCATGTACATTCTGGACGAACCCAGTATCGGCCTACATCCCAAGGATACCGAAAACCTGATCGAGGTCCTGAAATCCCTTCGCGACCTCGGCAACACAGTTATTGTGGTCGAGCACGATGAGGATATTATGAAAGCGGCCGACGAGGTCATCGATATCGGTCCGGAAGCGGGTACCCACGGTGGCGAAGTAGTAGCCTATGGTCCGCTGAGCGAAGTCTTAAAATCCAACTCCCTGACCGCCGAATATTTGAACGGGGCGCAAGAAATTGCCGTACCCCCCGAAAGACGGACATCCAAAAACCACATTACAATCAAGGGCGCCCGCGAGAACAACCTGAAAAATATCGACGTCACCTTCCCGCTCAACATGCTGACCGTGGTAACGGGGGTATCCGGTAGTGGCAAGAGTACCCTAGTTAAAAAATTGCTCTATCCTATTATACTGAAGGAAACCGGCGGCTACGGCGAAAAAGCGGGACAATTTACTGCCGTGGAAGGCAAATACAAATCCGTCAAACACGTTGAGTTTGTGGACCAGAACCCAATCGGACGGTCTTCCCGTTCCAATCCCGTAACCTACATCAAAGCCTATGACGACATTCGTAGTCTGTATGCTTCCCAAAAGCTGAGCAAAATCCGAGGTTATCAGGCCAAGCACTTTTCTTTTAACGTCGATGGCGGTCGCTGTGAAAAATGCAAGGGCGAGGGGGAAATCACGGTCGAGATGCAGTTTATGGCCGACGTACATCTAGAATGTGATACCTGCGGCGGCAAGCGTTTTAAAAAAGAAGTACTCGAGGTCAAGTTCGAGGGTGCCAATATCGACGACATTCTCAATATGACCATCGACGATGCCATTGCCTTTTTTGAGAAGGGCAAGCAAGATAAGATTGTCACCAAGCTAAAGCCCCTTCAGGATGTCGGCTTAGGCTACGTCACCTTGGGACAATCCTCCTCTACCCTATCCGGCGGCGAGGCGCAGCGTATCAAATTGGCATCCTTCTTAGTCAAGGGAAGCACCAAGGACAAGGCGCTTTTTATCTTCGACGAGCCCACTACGGGACTACACTTCCACGACATCAAAAAACTCCTAAAATCCTTCGACGCCCTAATCGCCAAGGGCCACTCCGTTATCGTCATAGAGCACAACATCGAGCTCATCAAATGCGCGGATTACATCATCGACCTCGGCCCCGAAGGCGGGGAGAACGGGGGACACTTGTTGGCGGAAGGCACCCCGGAAGAGGTCGCCAAGAACAAGAAATCGTTTACCGCGAGGTATTTGAAGGAAAAATTATGAGCGAGTAAGAGAGTAAAAATGAAAAAGATTTTACAAGTTGTGACATAGTCTCTTTCCACCTCAAATAATTAAGCCTATTGCCACGCACCGTCGTCATTGCCCTCCCCTGTTTTAGGCAGTAGCACCCGATCGACCCCGTGCACGATTCCGTTTACGGCCTGGATATTGCCCAATTGCGGGATAATACTGGAATCGGAATTTCCGGCGCCATCTGTAATGATAACTTGGTTTCCTAATATTGAAAACTGAAGGGCGTCTCCCTCGAGCGTGACGGGAGATATAGCTCCATCGGTAAAATCGGTAAAGAGGATGGCGTTCTCCGTAACGACATGGTGCTGCAAAACCGCGGTCAATGCC
>JBAUIP010000440.1:0-4550 GCA_049683055.1 Pricia sp. | reverse complement strand
TCCGTAGCCTTCTTTATACTGCTCGAATTCCGAGCCGTCGACCAAGCGTTTGATGATTTCGAGCATGTCGTATTGCTCGGTTCGGGCGGCGGGTAACAGACCAAAAACATCCTCGGTATTTTCCTTGGGTTTCAGGGCTTTTTTCCGGTCGAAGCCCGCCCGGTCGAACGCTCCGATTTTGTCAATGATATTTTTAATGGTATCCAAGGCATCCTTATCATCCATGGATTTATAGTCCGTTACGCCGCTGATTTCGGAATGGGTGGTGGCCCCGCCTAAGGTCTCGTTATCCACGTTCTCCCCGATGGCGGCCTTGACCAGATAGCTTCCCGCAAGAAATATGCTTCCCGTTTTTTCAACGATCAGAGCCTCGTCGCTCATGATGGGGAGATAGGCGCCACCGGCCACACAGCTTCCCATTACGGCGGAAATTTGGGTGATGCCCATACTGCTCATGACGGCATTATTGCGGAAAATACGTCCGAAATGCTCTTTATCGGGGAAGATTTCATCCTGTAACGGAAGATATACCCCGGCACTATCCACCAAATAGATGATGGGCAAACGGTTTTCGATGGAAATTTCCTGCGCCCTCAAATTCTTTTTTCCGGTGATGGGGAACCAGGCCCCGGCCTTTACCGTAGCATCGTTGGCGACGACAACACACTGCTTTCCGGAGATAAATCCTATTTTAACCACCACTCCGGCAGACGGGCATCCTCCGTGTTCTTCGTACATTCCGTCACCGGCAAAGGCCCCGATTTCAATACTATCCTTATCCTCATCCAAAAGATACTCGATTCGTTCCCGAGCCGTCATTTTTCCCTTTGAGTGCTGCTTTTCGATACGGGCCTTGCCACCGCCCAGTTTTACCTGCGTTAGCCGTTTTCTAAGTTCGGATACCGCTAATTTGTTATGGTCTTCGTTTTTGTTGAATTTCAGGTCCATTGAATGTGTTTCTTTATGGGTCTAAAGGTAGGAATTTTGATGTGAGATATGTTATTTTTGAAAAATTGAAAAAGTAATTATGGCAGATAAAATACGATGGGGCATTGTCGGCCCCGGGCACATTGCGCACAGTTTCGCGAAAGATTTACAATTGGTAGAAGGCGGGGTATTAACGGCCGTCGCGTCCCGGAGCCTGGATCGGGCCAACGAATTTGCGGACGAATATGGTGCGCAGCACCGTTTCGGGTCGTACCAAGAACTTTTTGAATCCGACACCGTCGATGTGCTGTACATCGCGACTCCGCATACCTCCCATTCCGACCTGACTATCGCTGCGCTGAACGAGGGCAAGGCGGTGCTCTGTGAAAAACCTTTGGGCGTCGATGCCGATGAGGTCAAAACAATGATTGCCACGGCGAAGAACAACGGGGTGTTTCTGATGGAAGCGTTTTGGAGCCGGTTCAATCCCTCTATTGTTAAGGTAAAGGATTTGATAGCCGATGGAAAAATTGGGGACATCGCCTATCTCAGCGCCAACTTCGGATTTTATGCCTTGGATAGGGACGAGGATGGACGTTTACTGAATCCCGATCTTGCGGGAGGCTCCTTATTGGACATCGGAATCTATCCCATTTTCTTGGCGTACTTGATGCTCGGGAAGCCGGAAAATATCGAGGCGGTCTCCCTCTTTCACAAAACGGGAGTGGAAATCCAGACGGCCATGATTTTCGAGTATCCCAATGCGCAAGCCACACTGGTCAGCGGCCTACGTTCCAAAATAAGGATGCGGGCGGAAATCTCGGGGAGTAAAGGTTCCGCTTTCCTACATGAGCGGTGGCACGAGACGCAGGGATATTCCCTCGATATCGATGGCAAGTGGGAAGATTTTGAGCTTCCGACCACCGGAAAAGGGTATTCCCACGAAATCGAGGAGGTGCACGATTGCCTGAGAAACGGTAAGTTACAAAGCGATAAATGGAGCTTGCAGAACAGTTTGGACCTGATCAATCTATTGGACGAGGTACGGCACATCACCGGAACGACCTTTCCCTTTGAATGACCTTCCGAAATCTCTCCCTATGGGACATGGAAGATGAAACGGCCTGCTTCAGCGTGGTCTTTCACTGAAAGCGTTCAAAACAAAGAAATCGTTCACTAAAAGCGTTCAAACAAAATTGGATAGCATCGTAAAGTCCTACAATATTTCCGATATTTGACTTTACCATATATACAATTTCCATTGTAAGTCATTCCGGTTTCTATCGAGATTCGGAGCGATAGCTCAGCAGTCTCCAATGGAAAATAAAATCAAACCAAGAACATATGTCAATGAACAAAAATACCGTATTGGCCTGGGCTACGATTATTATGATTGTTGTCGGGTTGGCCCTGATAGCTTTGGGCGCCTTTCGTTATAATGACGTTGCCGGATGGGGCTTTGCTTCCGTAGGTATCGGCTTTTTCGCCATTGCTTGGGTGTTCAATGCGCTAAAAGGAAGGGTTTAACAGGATTTTAGTCCAGCAAAACGAGTATTTTACTTGTTAAAATTTCATTGGTTTATGTTCTGATGAAACAGCGAAACAGCGAAACAGCGAAACAGCTGAACAGCTGAACAAGGATGCAAATAGACAACGAATTAGCTCATCCTCTCAGTATTCCCAACTACTTATTAATCCTTTAACCCGACAATAAAAATGTCCGACGATAAAAAAGTAATTTTCTCCATGTCAGGCGTGACGAAAACCTACAAGAACGCGAACACGCCCGTTCTTAAAAACATCTATCTCAGTTTCTTTTACGGTGCAAAAATTGGAATCCTCGGTCTGAACGGCTCGGGAAAGTCCACTTTGCTGCGCATTATTGCGGGAGAAGATAAAAACTACGATGGCGATGTGGTTTTTTCGTCGGGATATAAAGTGGGATACCTGGAACAGGAACCACAGCTCGACGAAAATAAAACGGTACTCGAAGTTGTCAAGGAAGGCGTTGCCGAGACCGTGGCCATCTTGGATGAGTACAACAAAATTAACGACAGTTTTGCCCTGCCGGAAGTTTATGAGGATGCCGACAAGATGCAGAAACTAATGGACAAGCAGGCGACGCTGCAGGACCAAATCGACGCTTCCAATGCATGGGAACTGGACACCAAACTCGAAATCGCCATGGATGCCCTACGCACCCCGGAAGGCGATAAAAAAATCAGCGTACTTTCTGGCGGGGAACGCCGCCGGGTCGCCCTGTGCCGGTTGTTATTGCAGGAACCGGAAATCTTGCTGCTCGACGAGCCGACCAACCACCTGGACGCCGAATCCGTTCACTGGCTCGAACACCATTTGGCCCAATACAAAGGCACGGTCATTGCCGTTACCCACGACCGCTATTTTCTGGACAATGTGGCCGGATGGATCCTCGAACTCGATAGGGGAGAGGGCATTCCGTGGAAAGGCAACTATTCCAGTTGGCTCGACCAGAAATCCAAACGCTTGGCACAGGAAAGCAAGCAGGCCTCCAAACGCCAAAAAACCTTGGAGCGGGAGCTGGAATGGGTGCAACAGGGCGCCAAGGGCCGCCAAAAAAAGCAAAAGGCCAGGCTGAACAACTACGATAAGCTGATGAGCCAAGACCAGAAGCAGCTGGACGAAAAACTGGAAATCTACATTCCCAACGGGCCGCGCCTGGGTACGAACGTGCTCGAGGCCAACGGTGTGAGCAAGGCCTATGGCGACAAACTGCTCTATGAGGATCTGAACTTCAAACTGCCCCAAGCGGGCATCGTTGGCATTATCGGTCCCAACGGCGCCGGAAAAACTACCATATTTCGTATGATCATGGATGAGGAAAATCCCGATAAAGGGGACTTCGAAGTAGGGGAGACCGCCAAAATTGCCTACGTTGACCAAAGCCATTCCAATATTCAACCCGAAAAGACCATCTGGCAGAATTTTAGCGATGAGCAGGAACTGATCATGATGGGCGGCCGGCAGGTCAATTCCCGTGCCTATCTCAGCCGTTTCAACTTTTCAGGAAGCGAGCAGAACAAAAAGGTCAGCATGCTCTCCGGCGGAGAGCGCAACCGTCTGCACCTTGCGATGACCCTCAAGGAAGAAGGTAATGTTCTGCTTTTAGACGAGCCGACCAACGACTTGGACGTTAACACCTTACGCGCGTTGGAAGAAGGATTGGAAAACTTCGCCGGCTGTGCCGTGGTCATCTCCCACGACCGCTGGTTCTTGGATCGTGTCTGTACCCATATTCTGGCCTTTGAAGGTAATTCCCAAGTTTATTTCTTCGAAGGCTCCTTCTCGGAATACGAGGAAAACAAGAAAAAACGACTGGGGGCGGACATCATGCCGAAACGCATTAAGTACAAGAAGCTTATACGGTAGCACCTGATGCGGTAGTTAGTAATTAAAATGGAGGTAATTATTTGACTCTACCGTATGAACCAGAACAAGGCCTGCTTGTACCGGAATCTTGATTTTCAAGCTTAGTTGAAATACCGGTGCACGCAAACCCGCCGAACAAGTAAGTCGTTACTTTTGACCTATCCCGCCAAAGGTTCCAAAGCCATTTGTTTTGCTATTTTAGTAGTCTTCAGAGG
>JBAUIP010000439.1:0-4753 GCA_049683055.1 Pricia sp. | reverse complement strand
TGAACACTCCAAGACTATCGGCCTCATTTCCGAATCCGAATGCGAATAAAAGGGAGTCATTCCACTTTTTTCCTTTACCTAAGACACCAACATTTTGCGCCTTGGTTCCCTCGTTTTGGAATTCCGTAGCCACCGCTCCACAACATTTTGGGTATCCATAAAATTCTTACGAATTATGTCAAATTTTGGTTGCATATTAACACTATATATTTTATATCCAGAGTAACTTGTACCTGACAATCTTCCCCAAACAGACCTATGATATGAGGATGATATAAACTGGCCTTCGGGACCTAACCTGGGAACACTATGGAAAATGAAGTTCGACCTAAGACGAAAAGACGTGTAAAACAAAAACAGTATAAAAGGAAAATAAGACTGAAGCAAGACTTTCCTAACCTGCCGAAAGAAAGGGAGGTGGCTGAAATCTTTTGACTCTCAACGTATCCCCCCCGAGAATGCGGAATCGCTACCTTCTCCCACGATTTGAGGCATTCGATGGAACAAATGTTTAACGGCTCCTTCAAAACGGGAATATGCTCGCTAGAGACCGAAACCGAACGCCATCGTTATCCCGATAATGTCCAGTTTACGCTCAATACCGATAATGAACAGGATTTCAAGACCATAGCCGGACATATCAACCGCAACCCGCAGATTGCCGTAGTTATGGTACAACATGAATTCGGACTGTTCAAGAACAACGAACAGGCCTTTGTGGAATTTCTTCGGGACCTGAACAAACCGGTGGTAGTTACCTTCCATACCGTATTACCCGAACCCGATGCCGCCCTCAAGAAAAAGGTGGAGGATATTGCAGAACTATGCTCGGGCATCATCGTAATGACGCAAACCTCTAAGGAAATTCTTACCGGTGACTATCAGGTGGATGCCGGTATCGTCGAGGTCATTCCACATGGCACCCATTTGGTTTCATATGAGAATCGCGATGTTTTGAAAGAGAGGTACGGACTCACGGGTAAAACGATATTGTCTACGTTCGGTCTGTTGGGTCCCGGAAAAAATATTGAAACAACATTACGTGCCCTTCCCAATATTATCGAGGAACATCCGGAGGTCGTTTTTCTGATTATCGGGAAAACACATCCCTCCCTGACCAAGGATTTTGGGGAAGATTACCGGATGTTTCTGGAGAGTTTGGTAGAAAAGCTGCACCTACAAGACCACGTAAAGTTTATCAACCAGTTTTTACCGACCCCGCAATTGTTGGAATACCTACAGCTGACCGACATCTACCTTTTTACATCTATGGATCCGAACCAGGCGGTCAGCGGTACCTTCGCCTATGCGCTCAGCTGTGGCTGCCCGATAGTGTCCACCCCGATTCCCCATGCGCTCGAGGTGCTTCAGAACGAGGCGGGCGTTGTTTTCGACTTTTCCGATACGGACCAATTGGAGCAGACCGTACTCGATTTGCTCGACGACCACGGAACTTTGGAAACCATGAGCCTGAACGGTCTTCATACCTCGGCGGCATCCGCTTGGGAAAATGCGGCCCTGGCCCACGCCAAGCTGTTCGAACGGCTCGCCGATGGCAAAATGAAACTGAAATACCGCAAACCGCCCATCGAGTTGAAGCACCTGAAAAAAATGACCACAAAGGTCGGTATCGCCCAATTCTGTAAAATCAACCAGCCCGATATGGCCTATGGCTATACCTTGGACGATAACGCACGTGCGCTGATCGCCTTTTGTCGCCATTATAAAATGACGGGCGATAAGCAAGACTTGGAATATATAAAACGCTATTTCAGTTTTTTGGCTGCGTGCTTCCGTCCCGACGGTACATTCTGGAACTATGTCGACGAAGACTGCCAGTTTACGGAGCAGAACGAAGAGGTCAACCTTGAAGATTCCAACGGAAGGGCCATATGGGCCTTGGGTTACCTGCTCTCGGTTTCCCGCGATTTTCCTTCGGGATACGAGGTTTTAGAAGACAAGGCAACTTTTCTGTTCCATCAATCGCTGAAGCAGGCCACCGAAATGCATTCCCCCCGGGCGATGGCTTTCACCATCAAGGGCCTATACTATTACAGTCTACATTTCGGATGTGATTCCGTCGGGGAACTAATTTCCATTTTTGCCGACCGTTTGCTCGGACTATATGACCAAAACGCTTCCGATGATTGGCACTGGTTCGAAGAATACCTCACCTATGGCAATGCGGTGCTTCCGCAATCCATGCTTATGGCACATATCATTCTCGGCAGTGGCAAATACAAGACCGTGGCGAAGAAGACCTTTGATTTTTTGCTGGACAAAATCTTTACGGACGAGACCATTAGGGTCATATCCAACAAAAATTGGATGCGCAGGGATGCACCGTTCGACAGGTCCTTTCAGGGTGGGGAACAGCCCATCGACGTCGCCTATACGATTTTGGCCTTGGATTTGTTCGACAAGGAATTTGAGGATGAGGACTACGATGGCCTAAAACAAAAAGCTTTCGATTGGTTCTTGGGGAACAACCCCTTAAGGCAAACCATCTACAATCCGTGTACCGGTGGCTGCTACGATGGTATTGAGCTGAACAACGTTAACCTGAACCAAGGGGCGGAATCGACCATCAGTTATCATCTGGCGCGGATGACCTTCAGGGAAAACCTATTGGGATGAAAATTGCGATGCTCTCGCCCATTGCTTGGCGCACCCCTCCCCGCAGTTACGGGCCGTGGGAAAGGGTGACTTCTTTGCTGACCGAGGCCCTAGTCGACAAAGGCTTGGAGGTGACCCTTTTTGCAACGGGAGATTCCGTGACCTCGGCGAAATTGGCATTTGTTTGCCCGACGCCCTATGGAGAAAATCCCGAAATGGATGCCAAGGTCTGGGAATGCCTTCATATCAGCCATGTGATGGAGCGGGCCGGGCAGTTCGACATCATCCACAACCAGTTCGATTTCCTGCCGCTTTCCTATTCCGGTCTGATCGGAACACCGATGATTACGACGATACACGGATTTTCATCGGAGAAAATCATTCCCGTTTATAAAAAGTACAATGCGACCACCTTGTACGTTTCCATATCGGATTCGGACCGGCATCCCGATTTGGACTATATCGACACCGTATATCACGGCATCGACCCGGAAGTGTTCACTTTTTCGGGGGATAAAGAGGATTATCTCTTATTTTATGGAAGGATGCATCCCGATAAAGGGGCACACGCCGCCCTTGAAATTGCAAAACAAAGCAGGATGCGTCTGATTATGGCGGGACCCGTTCAGGACGAAGTGTATTTCAAGGAAAAAATAAGCCCGCATATCGACGGCGAGGATGTGGTCTACTTGGGCAACGTAGACCCTACCCAGGGCAATGAGCTTTTGGGAAAGGCACGGGCCCTATTGCATCCCATTTATTTTGATGAACCTTTCGGCCTGAGTGTGGCCGAATCAATGATGTGCGGTACCCCGGTCATCGCCTTCAACCGTGGCAGCATGCCCGAACTCATTGAAAATGGTAAAACAGGATTCTTGGTCGATACCGTCGCGGAAGCGGTCGAGGCGGTAAGAAATTCCCCCAATATTGATTTCCGGTACTGTCGGGAACATGCCACGCGAAAATTCAGCATAGCTACCATGGCCGAAAAGTACATCGAAATCTACCGAAGAATGTAGCCTAGGCCTTTAAAGCACCAAGCAGCTCCTCCATATCCACGGTCGCGTACGAGGAGGAATAGTCCGAAACGGCGTAGGGCAAAATCAAGAGCCCGTTGTGGATTATCGATCCGCAAGAGTATACCACATTGGGTACGTAGCCTTCCCTTTCGCCCTCCAAGGGGGCAAGCAAGGGTTGGGACAATCTACCGATTTGTTGGGTGGGATCTTCCAGGTCGAAGAGCGACGCCCCGATACAGTAGCGCCGCATGGGGCCGACGCCATGGGTAATGATTAACCATCCCTCTTCCGTCCATAACGGGGAGCCGCAGTTACCGATTTGGGTAAACTCCCAAGGGTATTTCGGCTCCTGAATTTTAATGGGATCGTTCCAAAGCGTGTTCCGGTCCGAGAACATAATATAATTGTTGACCCCGTCGACCCGGGCCAAGACCGCGTATTTGCCTTTTATCTTTCTGGGAAAAAGGGCAAAATTCTTGTTCTGTGCGGCCATGCCGTGCATGGGCATAATCCGAAAAGTCGTAAAATCTTCGGTGGAGAGCAGTTTGGGCAAAATGGTACGGCCATCGTAGGCCGTGTAGGTAGCATAGACTTTTTCGGTTCCGTCGTCTTCGGTAAATCGAACGAACCTGGCGTCTTCAATACCTTTGCTTTCCGAGGGCGAAATCGGAAAGATGACCCGTTCGGAGATATCGGAGTCCACACTGAACTCCACATCGTAATACGAATCGACCAGCCAGGTCATCTCTTCAAGGGCTATTCTTTTATCGGGTTCCAGACCTTTGTTCAGTACTTTTTCTACGGCATCTTTCAATTGGTGGTACTCAAAATGATCGGGCAGGTTTTCCATGATAGTGGACGAATATTGATGGGAAATATTCATTTCGTCCATCTTCTGCTCGAACCTCTTTTTATCATATGATTTCTTTTGGACGATTTCCGCGGCGTCGATATGACTTCGCGTTTTGGCCATATGCAAATCGCCATTTTCATCCAAGATTCCCCTTCTGAATACAATGGATGACAGATGGCCCTCGCCCGTGGCCCGAAACGAAATGATGACCCTTTTTTCCCCTTTGGCCAGAAAAGACTGGTCGAGATCTTCGATAATGGACGGA
>JBAUIP010000438.1:0-2052 GCA_049683055.1 Pricia sp. | reverse complement strand
ATAAAGGGATGTCAGTAGGATTGATTTCCACCTCCACCGGCCCCGGTCCGGAGTTCACCGCGACATGGGACTTTCTCGAAGTCAAGGAGTATGGCGATTCAGAGTTGGTGCTTTCGGAAAATCCTGTGGACTTCGGCATCCTGCAATCCGGTTCCGGACAGGTACAATTGATTCCTACTTTATCCAATACCGGAGGTCCTGAAGCTGGGACCATCCAAGTGACCGACATTTCCATTGCCGGTCCCGATGCTGCATTGTTCGGCAACAGTACCGGCCTGCCCTTGACCATCGGTCCGGGCGCGAAAAAGACCTTGCCCCTGAATTTCTATCCCGATAACACCTCTGGTACCAAAACGGCCAATTTGGTCATCGAGCATACGGGCGAAAATTCCCCTTATACCGTATCCCTCAGAGCCATTTTGAATGATGATTTGGAGTCCTCATACAATGTGATTGCCCGCGTCAATGCCGGTGGTACCGATGTATCCGCTACTGACGGTCAGCTGAACTGGGAGGCCAATGCATCCGAAGGTGCGTTTAATGGAACCGACTATAGTGTCAATACCGGAAAAATCCCGGGAGGCAACAATACCTTCTCCTTTGAAAACCGGCACAGCTCCATTCCCGATTACATCGATGAGGCGACCTTTGACGCGATTTACCAAAAAGAGCGTTATGATGCCCCGGGCGGACCTGAGATGGAATTCCAATTTCCAGTACCCGATGGCAATTATATCGTGAATATCTACACCGGAAATGGCTATGGGCCGGCCAATAGTATGGGCGCACGCCAGTTTAATATCTCTTTAGAGGATGAGCTAGTGGACGAAAATATTGATGTCGTTGCCCTTTTCGGTGGTAGCGAAACGGATTTCCACGCTGGGATGCTTTCCTATGAGGTCACTGTTTCCGACGGTACGCTCAACCTGCTGTTCGAGCATGGGGAGAACGAGAATCCCGTTTTACAGGCCGTCGAGATTTTTGGCGTTGACCAGAATCCATCCTCCATCAACCTAGTCCCGATCGCCGATCAGCTCTATCAAGTCAACGAGAACAGCGTATTGGCGGTTTCCGCAACCGGTGGCGATTCACAGGAAAATTTCCTTTACGCGATTTCCGGACAACCGGCCGGTATCGACATCGAACCGACCAACGGGCAGATTTTCGGGACCGTTACCGCAGAAGCCCTGACCGGCGGACCCAACAACAACGGTGTGCACAGTGTCACCGTAACGGTATCTAAACCAAGTTCTGAAGCCGTAACCACCGAATTTACTTGGTCCGTTGTCAACCTGCTCTGGAACGACAAGGACGAAAATGAAAACTATACCGCACGTCACGAATGTTCGTTGGTCCAGGCCGGGGGCAAGTTCTATCTGATGGGCGGTCGCGAAAACACCAAGACCATTGACGTATACGATTATACGACGGATACCTGGACGCAAATCGTCGATTCCCCGCCGGTGGATTTCAACCATTTTCAGGCGACGGAATATCAGGGCTTGATCTGGGTCATCGGTGCCTTTACCGACAATGTCTTCCCGAACGAGCAGCCTGCGGAGTATGTTTGGGCCTTCGACCCGGCGAACGAAGAATGGATACAAGGGCCCGAAATTCCCGCTGAACGCCGACGCGGTTCGGCCGGTCTGGTAGTCTATAACGACAAATTCTATATTTCAGGGGGAAATACCATCGGACACAACGGCGGCTACGTTAGCTGGTTCGACGAATATGACCCTGCAACTGGAACTTGGACGCCTTTAATGGATGCTCCCCGACCCCGTGACCATTTTCACGCGGCGGTAATCGGCGACAAGATGTACTTGGCGGGCGGCCGCCTTTCGGGTAGTCCTGATCCTAATATTGTGGAGACCTTCAAACCGGTTATCCCCGAGGTCGATGTATATGACTTTACCAGTGGCACGTGGAGCACACTTCCTTCCGATCAAAATATCCCTACCCCTAGGGCTGCGGCCTCGGTAGCCAGTCTCAACGGCAAACTGCTGGTTATAGGCGGAGAGGTCGAGAACGAACCGGTGTACGGTGCGATGG
>JBAUIP010000437.1:0-7067 GCA_049683055.1 Pricia sp. | reverse complement strand
GTTGTGGGACATGGAAACCGGCTTACAGATAACCCGCCCAGACCCCAAAAATTCATCCATTAGCAAGTATGAAATTCCAGACCCTAAAAACTAGACTCAAGCCCATATTCAAATGGGTAATGGGTTTATGTATCCTGACACTATCCCAAAATATTCTATTGGCTCAGGACACCATTACCGGTTTCAAAAAGCAAGTGCAGCGCAAAATTCGTGCGGAATTCCCCCGTACCCGTATCCTGAATTTTGAATATGGGCAATCTTTTTCTCGCGATTTCGAATCCGAACTGTTCGAGGAAGATTTTCAGGAAGGCGAAATCCAAAACCAGAAAACCTTCAATGTGGCCATAAACCTTCCTTTTTACAGAAAGGAGGAACTGGTACTGACTGCCTCGGCGGATTACGCGTTCAACGAATTTACGTTCAATGACCTGGAAAATATTTCCGTAGAAAGTCCCTTCGAGCAAGACGGTACCGTAGATTTTCACAACTTCTCGACCGCGGCGAGCGCCACTTATTTTTCAAAGCTCTTTAAAAAACCGGTCATTTTTAATGGCAGCCTGATTGCGGACGGCAACGAAGATGGATACCAACGTTTCAAGGGATTGGTAGGCGGATCAATGGTCTTGAAGAAAACGGATTGGACGACAATGACCGTAGGAGTCATTGTTTTTATCGATCCTACCTCTCAAATTCCCTTCTTCCCCACTTTCACCTATAACCATAAGTTCAAAAGTTCGGAGTGGGAGTTCGATTTCATTTTGCCCAGTCGGGTGTTGCTGCGTCGACCAATGGGATCCAACGGCAGGTTATCCTTGGGCAGTACCTTTGGCGGGAACGGTTTTTATGTCAATGTCGACAATCCCGATTTCGCGGACGTTTTTGAATATAGCCAATTGGAAATTAATACGGGAATCATTTACGAACACCGCCTATCGTACAATCTAGTGGCCACCGCCAAAGGAGGATTGACCAATTTCTTGAGCACACGCCTCACGGAAAAAGGGGAGCCCACACGGGATTTTATCTATAAAAACACCCAGAAAGCGACAGGTTATTTTAACGTAGGGTTCTCTTTCAATCCGTTTGCAAAGAAGTAGGAATAGAACTAAAAGGTAACGACCAATTTACTGGTGAAGGCAAAACAACCGAAGTCGGGTCCGGCGGTACAATCACCATTTTCATCCTAGCAAGATAGAAGAGGTTACCCGTTTTTGAAAATTGAAAATTCTAAGTAGACCATATGCTAAAAAAATACCTCAAGACCCTTTTTCGACATTTTTTCATTTGGACGCTAGCCTTTGCGTTCTGGACTACCATGCGCGAATTCGGGCAGGAAATCGCAACGGGTTTCGAACCGCTTTCTTTCGTTCAACACTTGAGCGTTCACCTCATTTTGGGCCTCTGTGCAGGGTTACTTTTCGGGTCCTTTGAATTCCTCTACGAGAAATATATTTTCAGGAGCATCGGTTTTGGAAAGGCGGTGGTGCTCGGCAGTCTTGGCTATGCCGTGGTCGTCGGTATCATCATTGTTTTAGCACTCATGTTTTACTGGCTTATTCAAGAAGATAAAATAGGTTTGGATCAATTTCTCGATGTAGTACTTACCAAGCAGCTTTTTCTGGTCGTGTTCTACTTCTTGTTGGTCGGAACGTTGATCAACCTGTTCCGGGAAATCGATAAAAAATTCGGACAGGGTAACCTTTGGAAAATGTTCAAGGGCGAGTTTTACTCTCCCAAGGAAGAGGAAAAAATCTTTATGTTCCTCGACCTGAAATCCTCCACCGAAATCGCGGAGACCATCGGGCATATCGCCTACAGCAAAATGCTTCAGGACTGCTTTAAGGATATGGCCATCGTAGAGAAATACGGTGCCGAAATCTATCAATACGTAGGCGACGAGGCCGTTCTTACCTGGAATTTGAAGGATGGCATCAGCGACAACAAGAGCATTCGCACCTACTACGGGTTCAAAAGACAATTGGCCGGACGGCGGAAACACTACCAAAAAAGATACGGACTTTTTCCGGAGTTCAAGGCCGGCCTGCATCTGGGGAAGATAGTAACAGCCGAAGTGGGCGTCCACAAAAGGGAAATTGCCTATCACGGCGACACCATCAACACCGCTTCGAGAATCCAAGAAAAATGCAATCTGCTGGACAGGGAATTCCTAGTTTCGGAAATGGCAAAAGATAGTTTCGTACCTACCAAGATGTTCCGGTTCCAAGACGAGGGCGAAATCGGGTTGAAGGGGAAAACGCAGAAAGTTCGGATTTTTAGTGTTAGTCGAATCTACTAGGATCTCTGAACAAATGGCAAAGATTCCCAGAGTCCATTTTTGAGAACAAGCGCGTAATTTATTTTCTATCCATATCATTCCCTTACTTGGACCGAATTTTCAGTAACCGAAAAAGCCCCAAAATACCCCAACGCCCCATTATCCCAATTCGTAATCGGGTTGGAGGGCGCTACCCCGCCGCCATTGATGACATCAACGAGAGTGCGGTAATAATCGAAAGTGCTTTCGTCGAGGTGCTGAAGGGTAATGTCCATGGTGTCGCCTACCTGTAGCGTATGTGGGAATTCATAGTCCTGTAGGTTGCCGTCGGTGAATCTGTCGTTGGTCAGCCAGAAATTGATGTCCTCTTGGGGCACGGATTCCTCATCGTCCTCATCCACAAAGAAATAGACCTCGCCGTTGACCAGAACCTGTAATCGATAGTAATTTTCGACATCCGGCGGGTCGTTGAAAAACGCTGTGGCGTAGTAGCCCTCGTCAAAAAATAGGGATTCTTCCTCGAAGTCGGCAGAAATGGAATCCAAAGGAACCAATCGTTCGGGCATGGTGCTGGTCGCGGTGTAGGTGGTGCCCTCCAACTGCACTTCCAAGGTATAGGTAGCTCCTAGCTGGCCTTGTAGGGTATTGGTTTCGTAAATACCGGGAGCGGTTTCGGTCAAGGTATCCTCGTTGCCTTGGTCATCGGAAATTTGTACCAAGGCTCCTTCTTCGGAGGGAAAGGAATTAGGTTCATAAAAATCGGCGGTGCGGGAAATCCGCACAATGTAAGGCCCTTCTCGATCGGTCACAAAGCCTTCTATGACCACCTGCGGCGGTACCTCGGTAAGATCAAGCTCGATGACATCCTCGCAGGAGAAAAGTATTAATGCGAGGGTGGCCAACAAGGCGGCTAGCCGTATGGATTTCGAAAACAGCATCTTATTTGAATTTAAAGTTATAAGTAATCGATGGCACAAAACTAAAAAGCGACAATCGCACGGCCTCGGTACGGTTGGGGTCGTTTTCCGCCTCCTCAAAATTGATGGTAAACGCATTCCTTCGTCCGTAGGCATTGTAAAGCGAAAAATTTAGGTTGGATTCAAAACGGTTGTTCTTCGCCAATTGCCACGTGGCGCCCAGATCAAGCCGGTGATAATCGGGCAAGCGATTGTCGTTTCGGGTATCGTAGAGGTTGATGATTTCATCGTCGACTTCGTACTTGCCGACAGGATAAGTAATTGCATTTCCAGTCTGGTAGACGAACGAGGCCGAAAGCGTCCACTTGGGGTTCAGTTTGTAGATTCCCACCAACGATAGGTCGTGCGTCCGGTCCCAATTGGCAGGATAAGGGTCGCCGTTGTCGATGCCCTCGAATTCCCGTTCGGTTCTGGACCAGGTGTAGCTCAGCCATCCCGAAAGTTTTCCGATGTTTTTCTTGATGTAGAATTCGGCACCGTACGACCATCCTTTTCCGAAAAGTAATTGTGATTCTACGTTTTCGTTAAAGACCAGTTCGGCGCCGGTACGGTAATCTACCTGGTTGAACATATCCTTATAATAGACCTCGAAGGAGCTTTCGTAGGCGTTTTCCTTAAAATTCCGATAGTAGCCGAGGGCGTACTGATCGGCAATCTGCGGTTTGACGTTGTTGCTACTGGGAATCCAGATATCGATTGGGGTGCCGCTGGTGGAATTAGAGACCAAGTGCAAATACTGGCGGTTACGGCCGTAGCTGGCCTTGACGGAGCTTTCCTCGTCGAGCAGATAGGTCAGGCCGGCCCTTGGTTCGAGTCCGCCATAGGTTTCCACGATTTCGCCGTCGTCAAAATTTTCTGTGGTGGTGACATCGCCGTCCTCGTCGTAGGTAAAGATGTCGCCGGGTCCGACTTGGGCGAACCAAGAGTAGCGTAGGCCTAGGTTCAGGTTGATTTTTTCGGAAACTTCCAAGTCGTCCGAGACGTAGGCCGCGGCTTCCCAAGCATATTTTTCCTGTAGTTCCGCGGCGTTGATGTTGGAGTTGGAATCCGGCGTGATCTGTCCGGGAATAAAGGTGTGGTAGATGCCGTTCAATCCAAATTTCAAGCTGTTCTGGGGACTGATAAAGTATTTGAAATCCTGCTTCAAACTGATATCCTTGATGCCGGAGGTGATGTCAAAACCGTTATTCTCACCTTCGTCGCCCTCAATTTCTACATCGTAATTGTAATCGCTAAAAAGGGCCGTAGTATTGGAGAACAGACGGTCGTTGAACAGGTGGTTCCACCGCAGGGTCGCCGTAGTATTGCCCCAATCGAAGCCAAAGGCATCCCCTACCCCGAACTTGTCCCTTCCGAAATATCCGGAGAGAAAGAGGCGGTCCTTTTTGCCGATTTGATAATTGGCTTTGGCGTTCAGATCGTAGAAATAGAGGACGGAATTGTTGACATCCTCGTCACCGGAGAGCTTCAGAAAAAGGTCGAGATACGTCCTACGGCCCGAGAGGATAAAGGAGCCCTTATCCTTTACTATGGGATTTTCTATGGTCAAGCGGGATGAAATAAGTCCTATTCCTCCGGAGGCATTGAACTTTTTATTGTTCCCGTTGTTCATTTGGATGTCCAGTACGGAGGATGCCCTTCCGCCGAATTCCGCCGGAATATGTCCCTTGTACACGGTCAGATCCTTAATGGCATCGGAATTGAAAACCGAGAAAAAACCCAATAAATGGGATGCATTATAGACAGGAGCCTCATCGAGTAGAATCAAGTTTTGGTCCGCGCTTCCACCGCGTACGAAAAATCCGCCCCCGCCTTCGTTCGACTTAATTCCCGGTAATAGTTGGATGGTCTTAATAACATCCTGTTCACCAAAAACTACCGGCACGACAGCAATTTCCTTGATTTCTAGGGAAGTCGCGCTCATTTGGGGCGATTTGACGTTGGAATCCTTCCGATTGGAGGTCACCACCACTTCTTCCAATGAGGTAGAGGCCGGTTCCAGTTCCTCATCCAAGATTGCACTTTCGTCCAGCGTCAATGACTTGACCGAAGTCTGGTACCCAATATAGCTAATGTTCAGGGTGTAGGCACCCTCGGGAACGGTGAGGGAATAAAAGCCGTATTCGTTGGTAATGCCGCCGGTGCCCAGTTCGCTAATCCAAATACTGGCACCTATCAGTTCCTCGCCATTGGAGGCATCAGTAACGGTACCGCTGATGGTATATTTTTGTGGGGTCTGGGAAAAGACTGTTGAGGAAAAGAAGAGGAGCACCGTAGGCAATATCCGTTTCGCAAAACCGGAAGAAAATGATAGGCAAACAATTTTATTTTTCACAACCGTGTATTGATAACGTTATTGAAAGCCGATCCAAAAGTATAGCTCAACCCGACGCTGAACCCGGTCTCAAAATCGGTAGCGATTTGTTTCTGCTGCAGCAGAACATCCTCGATGGAGGCATCGCCGGCCGGTAAGTTGATTTGGTCCCGGATCAGCTCGAAGCGGCCCGAAAAACGAACGGACAATCCTTTGAAAAGGCGCACGGAAACATTGCCGAAAAGCTGTACCCGGTTCTTATCGAAATCGTTCAGGAAAGTAGAGCCCCTCAAATGCGTATAGACATTGCCCCAAGGCTGCCTGTAACGGACCTGAACATCGAGCGAATGGTCGAAAAGTCCTTCCTCTATCTCCCCAAAAACCGTAGGTTCGATATAATCGTTGTGAAAATATGATATTTTGTAGGCAATCACGATTTCGCGACGCAGCACCTCACGGTAGGGAAAAATATTGTACTCAATCGCCGGCTCTACATAATATCGAAAATCTAGATTGGTAAAGGTATCGTGCCTGGCCCCAGCAAAAATACCCGTGGACCAGTGGTCGGACAAACTCATCACGATACTGCCATCTCCACTATACCGGTAGCGTTCACTTGTAAAGATGTCGTCGTTTCTTTCAAACTCGCTATTGGCCTGTCCCAATTCCAAATCGGTCCGAATACGCCAATTTTCGGTCACATGGTCGCTCTCGAAACCTAACTCGTACTCGAACTCCCTTCGGCTCGATTCCTTATCCAGTTCCGCTTCGCCATAGACCTCGAAAATCCAGTTGTTCCACGGGTCGGTAAAATCGACTTCCTGCACCTCACCGGTTCCGTCGCTGTTGACCGTGTAGGTCACCTCGTCGGCCAGTCCCGATTCAAGTACGTATTTCAAGAGACCGGACTGCACCTTTTTCAGAAGTCCCTTTCTGACCTCGTCGTCGGTCATGGTGGCTGTGGTCTCGTAGTTCAGTTCCCCGAAAATATCCTTGTAATCGCCTTTGCCCTCGAATTCCAAATTGTAATTACGGCCGCCGCTACCGTTGGTAATATCGTAGATAAAAAGTTTGATGTTGGCCTGGCCCTGGTCGCGCACGTGGCCGACATATTTGATTTCTTGCCGTAGATAATTTTTATCGCAGTTGCAATCGATAAACAGGCGCATGGGGTCTTTTTTATCCTCGTTGTTTTCTTGCGAAAAAACAAGAAACGGCAGAAGAACCAGAACAAGGTAAATCCACTCTCCTCTGGTTTTTGAGGAAGGTTTGAAGGTTTGGTTTGGCATTGGTGATTTGAAAAGGTGCAAAAGTACAGGGTGAAAAATAAACTTTGATCTTGGGAGGGGGATGCGTTGCTGGGGCATCCGCGCTAAACTTCCCGATACGTATCCCAATCCTCCAAATAATCCGCCACGGCCTTGACGAACATGCTCCCGAGGGCACCGTTGACCACCCGATGATCGTAGCTGTGGGAGAGGTACATTTTACTTCGGATTCC
>JBAUIP010000436.1:0-2374 GCA_049683055.1 Pricia sp. | reverse complement strand
GATTCACTACCAAGCCCGGATCCATGGCACAGGTGACTTTGTGTACCCTAATTTCCTCATCCTGAATCGACACTTCGACCACTTGGGCACACGGGGTGTTGGTATCTGTGGATGCTGCAAAGCCCATGGCCACTCCATTGACCGATCGGTCACGGTACCCGGATTTTTCTACCACCGCTTCGATGACGGATTTCAGGCGTTCGCCCCGTTCATCGTCTTGAATATGCGCCAACCGGAATTCCGCGGGGTTTTTTCCGGCCTTGATCGCCAGCTCATCCATAAAACTTTCGATGGCGAAGGTATTGGCCAAAAGTCCCAAGGCCCGCCACCAACTGGTGGCAAAGGGAAGTTTCACCCGCCACGAAACGGCCCTATAGTTCGGTATGGCCCCGTATTGAATCATGCCCCCGCGCCACGCACCCAGATCGGCACCCAAAACCGGTGCGGCAAAGCCCGGCATCATGGGCGACCCAAAAGCCACGTCCCCACTGGAAACATGATGTTCGATGGCTTCGATTGACCCATCGGATATCAATTTGGCTTTCATTATGTGATGCGTTGGCGGGCGAAATGTATCGTTCTGAAATTCTTCCTTGCGGGTAAAAAAGCATTTTACCGGTTTTCCTACGGCTTGGGATAATACAGCGGCCTGCATTCCGTATGGGGTGTGCAAACGACGCCCAAAGCCACCGCCCAAAAATGTTGGGACGATATTGACGTTTTCTTTGTCGAAGCCCAGACGTTCTGCAATTTCATTGCGGGTAATGCTTACCACTTGGGTGGAAATCATCACGGTCGCTTTTCCATTCTCAACGGAAGCCAAAGCGCCGTTGGGCTCCAGTTGGGCGTGGGCGCCGATGGGACTCCAATACTCCGAAACTAGTACATTATCAGCATCAATCCCGCCAAATTCTCCTTTGTTAGAATCTCTTTTATCGGAATCACCCCGGCCGGCATTTCCCCCTTCAGAATCTCTTCTGTTAGAATCTCCTTTGTCCAAGTTTCCTTCGTCAGAATCTCCTACTTCGAAATCCCCAAAGATAGATTCAGGGTCCCCCTGCTTTTGAATGACAAAGGCTTCACCTTGACCGACCTCGAGCATTTTCTTGATATCGGCGGTTTGCCAATCCGCATCGGTCCCCCATTCGACCTCGATAGCTTCTTTCGCGTTATGAGCTTCAAGATAGGAACTGGCGACGACCCCTACAAAGTCAGCTTCCTTTACTATTTTGACTACTCCCGGCATTTTTTCGGCCTTTCGGGTGTCGGCCCCTATATATTTGGCACCGATTAGGGAGGGCCGAACGACGGCCCCATGCAACATACCGGACATGGTGGTGTCCATCCCAAAAATCGGGGCGCCGAAGACCTTGTCCTTTAAATCGACCCGGGGAACGGGCTTTCCGATAAACTTATAGTCGGCTACCGGTTTCAGCTTTGGTGTATCGGGAACGTCCCAATCCTCAACACCTTCGACCACCTCGGCGTAAGTCATGGTCTTGCCGTTGCCGGTAATCGTCCCATCCGCAACGGACAAATCTTCAGGGCTTACCTTGAGTTTTTTGGCGGCTTCTGATTTTATCATTTCCCGCATGGTCGCTGCCAGTTCCCGCAATGGCATCCAAAGGGAAGAAATGGAGGTGCTTCCCCCAGTGGCGAAAGTGTCGATATTGCCTGATGCGGAATCGGCGTGCACAACCTCCATCCGCTCCATTAAGACCTCCAGCTCGTCCGCAACTATCTGGGCCAGGCCGGTAAAGGTGCCCTGGCCCATTTCTACTTTGGGACTGTGCAGCACGACTTTGTTGTCTTTGGTGATTTCGAACCAAATTATCGGGGTATCGGTGTTACCCAAATAAGGGGCGTCGGCAGTATTGATGGCATCGGCGGCGACCCTGCGAAGCGGATTTCGGAACACATAGGTGCCTACCGCCAGAACACCGATGGTGCCGAGACCACCCCGGACCAGGAATTGACGCCGGGACAGCCCTTTTTGTTTTGATTTATTTTCGTCCGACATCTACGAAGTTTGGGGTTCGGGTCTTGATTCGGCAGCTTTCAATTCCGCTGCTCGATGAATAGCTTTTCGCATCCGATAATAGGTCGCACACCGGCAGACGTTGATGATGTTCTTATCGATATCCTCATCCGTTGGTCGCGGCACTTTGTTTAGTAAGGCGGCCGTGGCCATCATAAAACCGGGCTGGCAATAGCCACATTGTGGCACCACTTCCTCGATCCAAGCCTGCTGCACCGGATCCGGATTTTCCTCATTGCCCAATCCCTCAATGGTGGTGACGTTCTTTCCAGTCGCGAATTTTACCGCGTAGGAACATGAGCGAACGGCCTCTCCTTCGACGTGCAGGGTACAGGC
>JBAUIP010000435.1:0-5564 GCA_049683055.1 Pricia sp. | reverse complement strand
AGATACGCCCGAAAACCTTTTTTATCCGCAGTGAACGGGGAGTTTATTAGGCCCAGCGAACTACTTATTCCGGTGGAAATATGGGTGAACAAGGTGCCCAACTGCACGTGTGCGACAGGATTAAGTGAAAACAAATCGTTGTAAGACCATAGATTTTTTTCATAGACCAGCCTGTAATTGAGCACGACATCGTTCTTGATTTGATTCCGCCAGCCCAAGGGAATTTTGTTGCCGGTAAGTTTATGGATGCCTGTCTGCATTTCTTTACCAAAGGCTCCGGGGCCGATAATTCCAAGACTAAAGGAAGACGTCACTCTCGATTTTTTAATCGTATCGGTGGCTACCAAGAAACTCTTGAGCATGATTGCGGCAACGAACGGCCGGTCGCCCAATTGTATTTCTGGAAGCTGGTATTGCCGGGGCGTAAAGCCCAAATGTTCTATGGATAGGCCATATTTGGAAAACGAACCTCCGGGCTCCAAGAACAGAATGTTAAGCGGATTTTTTTCTAATGCGGATGCAACAAGTTCCAGGTTGTAGCCCTGCGTATAATCTTTATCGCTCGCGGCGAAAAAGTCATTGTCATAATTGAATCGAAAGTATGAATCGCTGCTGATGTCACGAAAGGACGCCGTATGGTCTATTTTTTGGGCGGCCGCAGTAATAGGAAGGAAAAGTATTAGAATTAGCATTTGTTTCATGCCTACACATACGGTAAGAATCACTGGTAGGTTTTGAAGGCGCAATTGCTCTGATTGTTATCAGCATTTGAACAATCGCAGCGGCGAACCGGGATCCGGTGAAGATTTTGCGGACGGAGTAGCAGTGTTGGCCTTAATACGCCTATTCCGGCTTGATCCGCACAATTTTACCTCCTCGCATGACGACAAGCTCGCTGTTTTTTCCTTTTTAAATTCTATCAGTCTGTCGTACGCCTTTTCAAGGCCTTTTACGATTTTTTCTTGGAATTCAATGTGCTCATCTTTTGTCATAGTGAGAGTTCTTAATCTTTGAAATTTTTATCCGCCTTTGTTGTTTCAAGATACTATCATCCATAAATCAGCTCTTTGGATTCATCGATTTACTTTATTAGGATAGGTAAAAATCCAAATGCTCGGATTTTATTACCTACTCCAAATCGATTAACGCTAATGAATTAAATATACACTTACCCTCGAGTGTTGTAAATATTCTATACACATACTGTCCAAATATTTTACGGTTTAAGATGAGCATCGAATTTATTATAGTTATAATATATTGAATATCATAACTTTATGTATGTGGCACGAAAATCGATTTCTTAAGGATAACCCAATTATCCGAATTAAGTTGAAAATTGGGTCGGACATTTTGAAATTATGCTCAAGAACCATATAAAAATCGCATTCCGAAGCCTCGGCAAAAGAAAGGGCTTTGCACTGATAAACGTCATCGGCCTAGCCCTTGGTATTTGGTGTACGCTATTGATTGCGCTCTGGATTGCCGATGAATTGGACAAGGACCGTTTTCACGTCAAGGGAGATGGTATAAGCCAGGTTATGACCAATATCAAAAATGAGGATGGCACTATCAATACTTGGGATGGTACGGGATATCCGGTTGCCGGGGAGCTGACCGAAAAGATTCCCGAAATCGAGACCGTTGTTCGCAGTACCTCGCCGAGGGAATCCATCTTGACGGTGGGCGAAAAAACCATAGGAGCCGATGTTATCGGTGCCGACACGGATTTTTTCAGAATGTTTTCGTTTCCCCTGAAAAATGGGCGATCCAAAAATTGTCTTTCCGATTTAAAGAACATCGTCCTGTCCGAAACAATGGCCTCCATCTATTTCCCTGACGGCAATGCCATGGGAGAAACGGTCGACGTAATGCTCGATGAAACCGTGGAGCCTTATTTGGTTACCGGCGTTTTTGAGGAGATTCCCCGCCAATCTACCTTGCAGTTCGATGCCGTGGTGCCCTTGGACAATTTTTTGCCGATGAACAATAAGAGCTGGGGGAATTCTTGGCTGACGACCTACATCCTTCATGATGGTAATACGGATACCGAGGTCTTGGGAGAAAAAATCAAGGATATCCACAAGGAAGCCGAAGGGGATACCTTTAGAACCTTATCCCTACAGCCCCTAGAGGACCGATATCTGTATTCGGAGTTCGAGAACGGCGAACCCGTCGGGGGAAGAATCGATTACATCATCCTATTCGGGATAATCGCCGTTTTTACGCTCTTAATCGCCTGTTTCAACTTTATCAACCTGACCACCGCGAGGGCGGTCAAACGGGCCAAGGAGGTCGGCATCAGAAAAGTGCTCGGAGCGGGCAAGAAAACATTGTTGGGACAGTTTTTTACCGAATCGGCAGTGCTGGTGCTCGTAGCGGTAGCCTGCGCCGTGATTCTAGCTCTGGTCTCCATGCCGCTCTTCAACGCCATAACCGAGAAACAGCTGTCCCTCGACTTTACGGATTTCCGGTTCTATGCCATTCTCGCCTTGATCGCGGTGGCAACGGTATTGCTTTCCGGATTGTATCCCGCTATTTCGCTTTCATCCTTTAAGAGTCTAAACGCCCTGAACGATACCTTGAAAGGCAACAAGGGCGAGACGGTTTTGCGAAAAGGCCTGGTCGTTTTCCAGTTCTTTTTATGTATGCTCATGATTACCGGTACCTTGGTGGTTTACCTCCAACTTGAATACATCCAGAACAAAAACCTTGGGTTCGATAAGGAGAATATCATTTACATGCCCATGGACAACGAAACCTATCTGCAATCGCAGTCCATGAAGGCCGAACTAGCAAGTTTTTCTGGAATCAAGGAGGTAAGTTCCGCGAGCAGCAATTTTATCGATAGCTACGGTACCACTTCCGATCCGGTCTGGGAAGGGCAAAGCGCCGATGACGGCCAGCAATGGTTTTCGATTCTGACGGTGGATTTCGACCTGATGGAAATGCTCGATATCTCCATAAGGGAAGGCCGAAGCTTCTCACAGGAATTCGCGACCGATACCCTAAACTATTTGGTCAACGAACAGGCGGCCAAAGCGATGGGCCTAGAGGATCCAATCGGGAAAAAACTGAGCTTTTGGGGTGACGAAGGCGGTAAAATCGTGGGCGTAACGAGCGACTTCCATTTCGCATCGTTGCACAATTCCATCGAACCGATAATCATACGATGCAGGCCTACCAGCACCTATCTCTTTTACGTCAAGACCGTCCCGGGCCGAACCGAGGATGCCATCGGGCATATGGAAAAAATTCACGGCCAATTCAGTGGTCTCCCCTTTACCTACCACTTCTTGGACCAAGCCATCGAAAAAGGCTATAAGGATGAGCAAAAAGTGCAGCAACTGGCCAGTATTTTCGTCGCCTTGGCCATCGTCATATCCTGTTTGGGACTTTTTGGCCTGGCCATGTTTATGGCCAACCAAAGACTAAAGGAAATCGCCGTGCGCAAGATTCTGGGGGCCAATATCACAGGCCTGTTCCGTTTGCTCTCAACAGATTTTATCCGACTGGTGACCATAGCACTTTTGATAGCGACTCCCTTGGCCTGGTACCTCATGAACGATTGGATTCAAGGTTTTTCCTTTCACATCGACATTCAATGGTGGATGTTTGTCCTCGCCGGCGGCATTCTATTGCTTATCGCCTTAGCCACGGTAAGTTATCAGACCTTAAAAGTAGCGACCACCAACCCTGCAAGGAGTTTGCGGTCGGAGTAGTACGGGAAAGGAGCTAAAAGGCTACCGGAGTCGAACGCTTATTAAAACGGATTTTATGTACAAACTATTTTTGAAAATCGCCACAAGGTATCTGCTCAAGAACAAGCTGTACTCGTTTATCAACATTTTTGGGTTGGCTATTGGTGTGGCTTCTTTCGTTTTGATTATGTTGTACGTGAACTACGAGCGGAGTTTCGATACGTTTGAAGGTTCCGAGAATGTGCATCGGGTCTATATGGATTATTTGGAAGGAGGAAAATACGTTCCCGGTGATGCACAAGCTTACATAGTCAGTGGCCCTACTTTAAAGGAGGAATTTCCCGAAATCACGGATTTTGTCAGGATGCGCCATATGACCGGATTGGTGTTGCAGCACGACAACGCTATATTCGATGACAATAGCGGAGCCTTGGCCGATCCGAGCTATTTTGACATTTTCGACCGTACGTTGAAAGAGGGTGACTTGAATACCGCCCTGAACGAACCGTATTCCATAGTGCTATCCGCTTCCCTGGCGGAGAAAATCTTCGGCAGCAAAAATCCTATTGGCGAGACCTTAAAAATTGCGGTAGACCAGAACTCTGCGTTTACGGTGACCGGGGTTATGGAAGGCGATGTCCAAAACACCCATATCAAAAACGATTTCCTGGTTTCCTTTAAAACATTTTACACCTGGCCGATTTTCGAGAACGATTGGAAATTCACTTGGAACCAGAACATGTATTTTACCTATCTCAAGGTGGATTCCAATGCCGATATCACAGCATTGAACCAAAAGGTAATGAATTTCGAGCCGGAAGGCCTTCGCAATGAACGACATCATCTGGAACCGATCGAGGATATTCATCTGTATTCCAATAAGCCTTACGAAGCCGAAGCCAACGGCAGTGCGGATAGCGTCCGTTTTTTGGCGATAATCGCCCTTATCACCATTCTGCTATCGTGGATGAACTATATAAATCTCTCTACTAGCAAATCCCTTGAGCGGGCCAAGGAAATCGGGATCCGCAAGGTGGTAGGCGCGAGAAGGCCACAATTGATCGTACAATCCCTCTTGGAATCCGCCCTGCTGAATTTTATAGCCATTGCTTTGGCCATAATCGCGGTCTATCTGTTGCTTCCGGTTTTCAATCGCTTTGTAGGGCAGGATTTTCAATTAGATGGCACCCAGCTAAAAAGTCTTTTACCTTATTTCGGCTTTATCCTTTTAGGAGGACTTTTATCGGCTTTTTATCCGGCCATTGTATTGAGCAAATACAAAGCGGTAAAGGTGTTGAAGGGCAAGTTACGGACTTCCAAAAACAGTCTTGACCTTAGAAGAGGCCTGATTATCGCCCAGTTCATGGTAAGCATTGCCCTTCTGACCGGTGCCTTCGTCGCCAATAAACAAATCCGTTTTTTGGAAAACCGTCCAATAGGTGCAGAGCTGAGCCAAGTGGTAGCATTAAACGGACAGATATTGAACCAGGATAATGATTCCCTCTTGAAAAACGACTTCACTACGTTGGTAGACGAACTGAAAAAAAATTTCTATGTGAAAAATGCGACTTTGGCAATGACCTTTCCCGGGGACGATTTCGCCAATTTGAATTCGAATATCGGACTCACCTTTCCCGATGGAAGAGTCGATACGACTAGGGTTTGGTACAATTATACCGTACAGCCTGACTATTTTGAAATAACAGGGATGGAGTTTGCGGCCGGCGGGGCTTTCCGGCAAACAGCGACTGGTAAGAGCAATGATATCGTCATCAATGAAAGAATGGCTCGTTTAATGGGATTTTCCGACATGGAGAGCCTGATTGGAAAAACGATGAAATTTTTTGACGATGACTTCAAAAT
>JBAUIP010000434.1:0-11239 GCA_049683055.1 Pricia sp. | reverse complement strand
GCGGTGCCCAGATTATGTCCCGATACGATGATGACATCGTCGACGCGGCCGGTAATCCGGTAATATCCTACGGCATCCCGTAATGCACCATCCCCTGTAAAATACATATTGTCGAAAGCGGAAAAATAAGTGTCCCGATACCGGTCATGGTCGCCCCAGATGGTGCGGGCAATCGAGGGCCAAGGGAATTTGATGCATAAGCGTCCGGATACTTGATTCCCTTTTATTTCCTGACCATCTTCGTCCATTAAAGCGGGCTGGATACCGATGAACGGAAGTGTAGCGTAGGTCGGCTTGGTCGGGGTAACGTAGGGAATAGGCGAGATCATAATGCCACCGGTCTCCGTTTGCCACCAGGTGTCGATAATAGGACTTTTATTTTTTCCCACGTTGATGTCGTACCAGTGCCACGCCTCTTCGTTGATGGGTTCACCTACCGTTCCGAGTACGTTGAGGGAGGAGAGGTCGCATTTTTCCACAAAGTCGAGACTCTCCTTGGCGAGAGCGCGAATGGCCGTCGGGGCGGTATAGAATTGGTTGATTTTATGTTTTTCTACTATCTGCCAAAATCGACTGTAATCGGGGTAGGAGGGAACCCCCTCGAACATGACCGTGGTCGCCCCGTTGGCGAGGGGACCGTACACAATGTAGGAGTGTCCGGTAATCCATCCGATATCGGCGGTGCACCAGTACACATCCTTTTCCCGATACTGGAAGGCGTTTTTAAAAGTATAGGCCGTATAGACCATGTAGCCGCCGGAGGAGTGGACCATGCCCTTGGGTTTACCGGTCGAGCCGGAGGTGTAGAGGATAAAGAGCGGATCTTCGGCATCCATGATTTCGGCATTGCAATCGCCGTAGGCCTCGTCCAGCAGGGGTTGGAGCCAATAGTCGCGACCGTCTTTCATGTCAATTTCTTCCTTAGTACGTTTCGCGACCAGAACGTTCTCGACTCCGGGGCAATCCTCGAGGGCCTTGTCCACAATGCCTTTGAGGTCGATGGTCTTGTTTCCCCGGAACGAACCGTCGGAGGTCAGCACTAATTTGCAGTCGGAATCATTGATGCGGGTGGAAAGCGCATTGGCCGAAAAGCCCGCAAATACGACGGAATGAATCGCCCCGATCCGCGCGCAGGCCAATAGGGATACGGCCAGTTCGGGAATCATCGGCAAGTAAATACAGACCCGATCGCCCTTTTCAATACCGTGGTTCTTAAGGACGTTCGCCATCCGGCAGACCCGTTCGTGCAGATCACGGTAGCTGATGTGTTCCGCATCTTCCTCGGGGTCGTTCGGTTCAAAAAGGATGGCGGTCTTGTCGCCCCGGACGGGCAAATGCCGGTCGAGGCAGTTTTCCGTGATATTCAATTGGGCTCCCTCGAACCATTTGATTTCCGGCTTTGAGAAATCCCAGCTCAGCACCTTGTCCCATTTCTTCCGCCATACGAAATGCTCCTCGGCAATTTCCTCCCAAAACCCCTCTGGGTTCCGAACGGATTTACGATAGACTTGGAAGTATTCTTCTAGGTGTTTTATGTGGTAATTGCTCATGGGGAAAGGATTGCTTAAATTAATTTAACTGGAAGTTACTAAAAATTCCGGGTATTTTCCAATTCAGTTCAATGCCCCGAGGCCTCCCCGGCACCACTCGGAATCCGGATATCCTCAACGATTTCTTGAACTTCCTCCGGAGGGTCGGGCGTAAACTGCATCACGATAATCGACACCGCAAAATTCAGAATCATTGCCATGGTACCGAAGCCTTCTGGGGATATGCCGAACCACCAATCGTCAGGAGTGCCGCCGCCGAACATGTCGAACTTGAATTTCATCATGTAGAGCAGCATGCTTACGATTCCGACGACCATTCCGGCGATGGCGCCCTCTTTGTTCATCTTTTTGTAGAAGATGCCCAAAACGATGGCAGGAAAGAAGGATGCCGCTGCCAGTCCGAACGCGAGGGCGACGACTGCTGCTACGAATCCTGGAGGATTGATACCGAAATACCCGGCGATGATTACGGCTACTGTGGCCGAAATACGCGCCGCCCAAAGCTCGCCCTTTTCTGAAATATCGGGCCGGAAGGTTTTTTTGATGAGGTCGTGCGCTATGGAAGAGGAGATGACCAACAACAATCCCGCTGCTGTGGAGAGGGCCGCTGCGAGTCCCCCGGCGGCGACCAGGGCGATGACCCAAGCGGGAAGCTGCGCGATTTCGGGATTGGCCAGTACCATGATGTCGTTGTCGATAATGAGCTCGTTGATTTCATCGTCCGCTAGGTATTGTATTCGGCCGTCCGCGTTTTTGTCGTCAAAGGTCAACAAGCCGGTCTTCTCCCAGTTTTTAAACCAAGCCGGCATGTCAGCGTAGCCTTGATCGCTCACAGTTTTCAGAAGGTTCGTCTTGGCGAAAACGGACACTGCAGGCGCCGTCGTATAAAGAATGGCGATCAGCAGCAAAGCCCATCCGGCGGATTTTCGGGCATCCTTGACCCGTTTAACAGTGAAGAAGCGGACGATGACGTGCGGAAGTCCCGCTGTGCCGACCATTAGGGCCAAGGTAATGGCAAAAACATCCGTGATGGATTTGGTTCCTTCGGTGTAGGCCGCAAAGCCGAGTTCGGTGGATAGTCCATCCAACTTGTCCAATAGATAGGTTCCGGAGCCATCATCCAAGGTAGAGCCCATGCCCAATTGCGGAACGGGATTTCCGGTCATTTGGATGGAGATAAAAATGGCCGGTACCATGAAGGCAAAAATCAATACGCAGTATTGGGCCACTTGGGTGTAGGTAATTCCCTTCATTCCTCCTAAAACCGCGTAGAACAATACGATGACCATGCCGATGATGACCCCCGTATTGATATCCACCTCTAAAAAGCGGGAAAATACCACGCCTACACCGCGCATCTGCCCAGCTACATAGGTAAATGACACGATAAGGGCACAAATAACAGCCACGATTCGGGCGGTTTTGGAGTAATAGCGGTCGCCGATAAAATCAGGAACGGTAAACTTGCCGAACTTTCGGAGGTAGGGGGCCAGCAAGAGGGCGAGCAAAACGTAACCGCCTGTCCATCCCATTAAATAAACGGAACCGTCATAGCCGGCAAAGGCGATGATGCCCGCCATGGAAATAAACGAGGCGGCGGACATCCAATCCGCTGCGGTGGCCATGCCGTTGGCTAGAGGGCCGACGCCTCCGCCCGCCACATAAAAATCGCTGGTCGATCCGGCGCGGGACCAGATGGCGATGCCGATGTAGAGGGCGAAGGTGATGCCTACCAGGAGGTAGGTCCAGGTTTGAACGTCCATAAATTAGCTCCTTTTGTCATTCCCTCGAAGGAGGAAAACTTTAGTTGGTTGCTTAGTTGCAATTCTACTCGTCAAACCCATACTTCTTGTCCAACTTGTTCATCAATCGAATATAGACGAATATGAGGATGACGAACACATAAATGGAACCTTGCTGCGCAAACCAAAATCCCAATTTGAAGCCGCCCAGTTTGATGGTGTCCAGCGCATCCTTAAAAAGGATGCCGGCTCCGTAGGAAACGATGAACCAAATGGTCAGGAGAATGACCAAATACCGAAGGTTTTCCCTCCAGTAGGCGGTGGCGTGCTTTTGTTTTTCGGACATAGTTGGAGGTTGAATTGAAACGGAAAGATAGCTATTTGTTGGGGAATCGCCGGTTAGCTTGGCAAAAACAGCACCCCGCCGGTGGAATCCCGTTCCGCACCGGTCACCGAACGCAGCACGTTGATTTTTCCTTCCATCCGCAGCACGGCCATAAGGGCAAAGACCAAGGCCTCCTTGAATTCGATTAATTTTCGTTCGGGTGCGGTCACTTGGGTGTCCGCACCCAGTTTTTCGCGTAGGGTCTGAATCAGAAAGTCGTTTAAAGCGCCACCTCCGGTCGCCAGAAGGGTGTTCTCTTTTTTACGGGAATTAACCTCGACCTGCACCGCGATTTTTTCGCAAATATGGTGTACGCCGGTACACAAAAGATTTTCCATGCTGTCATCGGTGGCGTCGACCAGGGGAATCACTTTTTCAACGAACCATTCATATCCGATGGATTTGGGGAAAGGAAGCCGGTAATACTCCAAGTCGTTCAGTTTTTTTAGCAAGTTCAAATTGATCTGACCGCTTTGGGCGCGCTTTCCGCCTTCATCAAAATCCAAATCGTTCTTCCGTGTGATGTGGTTCAACAGCATGTTGGCCAGCCCGATATCGTAAGCGATACGTTCGCCATCACGGTCAAAGGATACATTGGCGATACCTCCCAAATTCAGGCAGAAATCATAGTCGCCGAAGAAGAGCTTGTCGCCAATGGGCACCACCGGCGCGCCCTGTCCGCCCAAGGCCACATCGTTCGTGCGAAAGTCGCAGATGACCGTTTGGCCGCTGGCATTGGCCAAATGTTGCCCGGACCCGATTTGAAAGGTGAGTCCCTTTTCGGGACGGTGGTGAGTGGTGTGGCCGTGGCTGGCGATGCACTCGACCTTGAGGTTGTGCTCCTCGATAAAAAGCTTCGCTTGTTCGCCGAGCCAAGTGCCGTAGGAGTTGTGGAAATTCAACAGTTCTTCGGCAGGAAGAAAGATGGAATCTCTCAATTTACGCTGCATTTCGGGGGAATAGGATACACTTTTCGTGTCCTTAATATTGAATTTCCAATCCAGTCCCGTTTGCCAAATATGGCAGAAGGCCAAGTCGAGTCCGTCTAGCGAAGTGCCCGACATCAGGCCCAAAATCTCATATGTTCTCATTTCTTAGGTGCTATTTCTATGGGTAATTTTCCTTTAGCCTGAAAGTTACCCAAAAAATGGTCGGCAGCCATAGTTTGAAACGCTTTAAAATTTTGATAGGCCAGTACTACGGCCCTCGCTTTTTGGAAAGCAATGTGGTTCAATACATAGGGATTCCCAAAGAGGTATAGGGTGACGTTTTTGGTCTGTACCAACTCGTTGATAAAAATCAATTCATGGTTTGATAACCCGAAGTTATGGGTCGGCTTTACCTGGGGTGGAAATAAAGCCAAGAGGATGTTTTTCTTATTTGGCCCGGAGTCGATATCCCTTGATATCAATTTGAAAGGTTTGTTATTTTTGATGGATTTGAAAAAGTGATTTTCAATGTCGTGTGAAATCGAGATTCCCATAAAATCGGACGCCCTACAATCGGAAATAGCCTCTTCCGAACCTTGAAGCAGGGTCAGGCTTTCCCGCGCCAGTTCTCGATTCAGGTTGTCGGGATCCTGTAGTAGCGAATCGCTATGTTTAAACGCTTGTATGATGGGGCCTCCATCTTCCTTTTGGCCTCCATTCAATAAGACGGGGTTGAGGGCGGAGTTTTTTGATGCCTCGATTCTTACGGGAGTCTTGGTCGGGCCAAAAACTTTTTCCTTAAGCCGCCAAATCCTTTCAAAACTTTCTTCGATTTGCGCTTCGGAAGCCTTTTTCAGGATAGTCTCGATGCCTTCCTCAATATGTTCCGCAAAACAGAGCACATCGTTTCCTGCGTCGAAAGCGATCCATTCCAATTCGCCCTTAACGGGATAATTTTTGGATACCGCATGCATGTTCAACGCGTCTGAAATGACGACTCCCTGATATCCCATTTCTTCCCGTAGCACTCCTTTAATGACTGCCTTGGATAAGCTGGAGGACAGTATTTTTTCGGATGCATTTTTTCCGTTGGATAAGGCAGGAACGGACAAGTGGCCCACCATCACCGAATCCACTTTTTCATCGATGAGTTTTTGAAAGGGATGCAGTTCGTTTTCGAGAAGCTCTTTTTTGGATTTGTCGATGAGCGGAAGCTCCAAATGGGAATCCGTTGCGGTATCCCCGTGGCCGGGAAAGTGCTTGATGCTGATAAGGATTCCCTCGCTTTGAGTGCCTTTGATGAAGGCCAATGCTTTTTCGGTCACCTTGCGTTTGTCATCACCGAAAGAGCGGTAGCCGATGACCGGGTTGCGCGGATTGTTATTGATATCCACGCAGGGGGCAAGGTTCCAATGGATTCCGGCCGCGCGGCAGTCTCTCGCAATATTTCTGCCTACTTTGAAAATGAGGTCGGATCGGTCATCCGCAATGGCGCCCAGGGTGATGGCGTAGGGATATTGTGGGGTGTTCTCCACGCGCATGGCGAGGCCCCATTCGGCATCAATGGCGATTAAAAGGGAATATCTAGCTGCTTTTTGATAGCGGTCGATTAAGTCACGGAGCCTCTCGAAGCTCGTCCGGTCTTGGAAAAGCTTCGATTTTTCCTGTTTCAAATCACCCGACTTTTCTGATTTCGGTACAACCGGTTTTTCTCGTCTGGACGCTGCTAATTCATCCGACTTTGAATCGACAGAATTGGCTGAGGATGCATTGAGCAAATCCTTCTCAAAATTGGTCGCCGCACTGGCCCGGCTATGGAAAAAGCAGACTCCGCCTACACCTTGTTGCCGGATGAGCTTCTCCAGTTTTTGGACTTCTTCTTCAGTATCGTTGATAAAGGCGGCGGGCATAAATAATTGTCCCACTTTTTTTTGAATGGAAAGCTTTATGGATGCTTCTTGGTAAGGCAGCACTTTACTCATTGGTGGTGTTGGATTTCTTCCCGAAATCGGCCGGGTATTCGATAAACTTTAGTAAGAACAGGGCGGGCAGCGCGGCTATGACCACCCAGACGAAAAATCCTCCATAACCGAGCCACTGTTGCATGTATCCGGAAATCATTCCCGGCAACATCATTCCCAAGGCCATAAATCCGGTGGCGATGGCATAGTGCGAGGTTTTGGAACGGCCTTCGGATACGTATATTAGATACATCAAAAAGGCGGCGAAGCCAAAACCATATCCGAATTTTTCAAAAATGACGGTGGCCGTAACCGCGTAGATGTTCGTAGTGCCGGTCATAGCCAAAATAGCGTAAAGGATATTTGGAACATTCAGGGAAAGCACCATCGGCACCATCCACTTTCGAAGTCCGTCCCTTGAAATTAGGATGCCGCCCAGAATTCCGCCAATGGACAAAAATATCACTCCCGCCGTGCCAAAAATCGTCCCCAGTTGTTCGGTGGAATAGCCGAGGCCGCCTTTATCCGGCGCATCCAACAAAAACGGGGCAGCCATTTTGACCAACTGCGATTCGCCCAACCGAAAGGTCAGGATAAATGCCAGCGCAATACCAATATTCTTTTTCTTAAAAAAAGAAGCGAATACTGCCATAAAACCCTCCGGCCTATCCTTGGAAATGGCGGTCGAGGATTCGTATTTCGGGGTCACGAAAAAGTTGGTCACTGTCAAGGCGAGCATTAAGAAAGCCGACGCGGTCATGGTAATGCTCCACGCCTTGGTGTTGTCGCCATATTTGTTTTCAAGAAATCCCGCCATCACTACAATGAGGCCTTCGCCGGTAACCATTGCCAATCGGTAAAACGTACTGCGCATCCCTACGAAAAAGGACTGTTTTTGCTCTGTGAGTCCAATCATGTAATATCCGTCCGAGGCGATGTCATTGGTGGCGGAGGCAAAGGCGGCCATCCAGAAGCAGGCTAGGGTAGTGGAAAAGAACATATTGGTGGGTAGTGTCAATCCCACGCCGAGTAAAGCTACGGCAATAAGCAATTGCATCCCCAAAAACCAGTTACGCTTGGTACTTTTTAAGTCGACGAACGGACTCCACAAGGGTTTTAGAACCCACGGCAGATATAGTAGACTGGTGTAGAGCCCGATATCTTCATTGCTGATCCCCAGCTTTTTGTATATGATGACCGAAACGGTCACCACGAGAACGTAGGGCAGGCCTTGCGTAAAGTAGAGGACGGGCACCCAGGCCCAGGCCCATTTGTCTTTTTGAATCAAGTTGTTGGTTGTTGGTTCATCTCGACTGCGCTCGGTATGACATCGGATTTATTCGAACTTGTTTCGTACAAATGCGCTCGACGGGAGGTTGGGGTTATTTGAATTTTTACCATGCCTGTGGTCGATATGGCATTTTTTTACTCGAACTTATACCTTACAAACGCCTCCATCGCTGCGTAATCTGCAAGTCCCAAGGCATTGTACCGGTCGGCGGTCTCTTTGTTACGCTCCTCTGCCCGCATCCAGAATTCGCGGGAATCGTCGCCTTGGAACATCACCCCATCCTTCTGGGACTGATGGGCGAAAATGGCATTGCGCTTTCGCAGTACCTGTCCGGGACTCATGGGTACGGCCATTTCGATTTCGTTGGTATCCCATTCGTGCCAAGCGCCGCGGTAGAGCCACACCCAGCAGTCTTTCATAAACGGCTCCGATTTTAGGCGCTCTAAAGCGGCGAACACCGCGTCAAGACAAACCTTATGGGTACCATGTGGATCGGCCAAGTCGCCGGCCGCGTAAATCTGGTGCGGCTTGATTTTTTGGATGATATCGACCATAATCTGAATGTCGGCCTCAGATAGATTGTCCTTTTTAACGCGGCCGGTCTCATAGAAGGGCAGGTCCAAAAAGTGTGCGTTCTTATCTTCGAGTCCTAGATATCGAACCGCGGCGTAGGATTCCCCACGTCGTATGTCCCCTTTTAAGCGCAACACCTGCTTGGAATCGTAGCTGCTTTCTCTCTTTGATTTTAGAAAATCGATGATTTCCTGCGCTTCCTTGGAGTGGGAAATCCGCTTGGAAATTTCTGCGAATTTCAGGGCCTCCTTGTCCGATACGGCAATGTTGCCGGAAGTCTGGTAGGCGACATGCACCTCATGGCCCTGTTCGATCAGCCGGTCAAAGGTGCCTCCCATGGAAATGACGTCATCATCGGGATGGGGACTAAAGATGATAACCCGCTTCTTCGCCGGTCTGGCACGTTCGGGCCGGTTGGTATCGTCGGCATTGGGTTTGCCGCCCGGCCATCCGGTAATGGTGTGCTGCAGCCGGTTGAACATTCGAATGTTGAGATCGTAGGAATCCTGCAGGGCAAGCAGACCGGACATGCCATTGTCGTTGTAATCCTTATCCGTCAGGCTTAGAATGGATTTCCCCGTTAGGCTACAGAGCCAGACCACGGCCTTGGCGGTAAGGTCTTCGGTCCAGTCCATCGATTCGTCGACCAACCAGGGAGTCTTGTTTCGGGTCAGCTCGCTTCCGGCCCCGGAATCGAGTACGAAAGTACAGTTTTGGTGCTCCTGAAGGTAAGTAGCGGGCACCAATGGAGAAATAGCGCCCTCCACCGTTTCCTGAATAATATCGGCCTTGTTCTGTCCCCAAGCCAGCAGAACGATACGCTTGGCATTCCGGACCGTGGCGATGCCCATGGTAATCGCCTTTCGCGGCACGTTGTCGATGCCCAGAAAGGCCGGGGCGGCATCCACTCGTGTAATATGGTCCAAGGTAATGACCCGGGTGCCGGAGTTATAGTGCGATCCCGGTTCATTAAACCCGATATGGCCCGTACGGCCAATACCCAATAACTGAAAGTCGAGTCCCCCGTATTTTTTGATGTTCTTTTCGTACGATAGGCAATAGTCGATGACCTCGTCGCCCTCGACCATCCCATCGGGAATATGGATGTTCTCCTCGGGAATATCAATATGGTCAAAAAGATGTTCATGCATAAAATACCAGTAGCTCTGGCGATTTTCCTTTTCCATCGGCATGTACTCGTCGAGGTTGAAGGTGACCACGTTCGCAAAGCTGAGTCCATCTTCTTTATGCATCCGCACCAGTTCCTCATACACCCGAATGGGAGAAGATCCGGTAGCCAGCCCGAGTGCGCATTGTTTGTTAGCGTCCTGTTTTTTACGAATGAGCGTAGCGATTTCCTCCGCCACCTCGATGGAGGCCTTGTTGGAGTCCGAAAATATGACGTTGTGGATTTTCTCGAAACGGGTCTCCTCGAATTGGCCGACAGGCTTGTAGCTGATATCCGTTCGTTTTTTTTCCATGGTGGTTTTCATCGATAAGTATTTTATGAGGTTATCGCTACTCACAAATGTAATAATTAATGGGATATTTTAGCCGACTCGATTTCCTATCTTTGGATGCGGGAAAGTGGAAAATTCCGACGATTCGGGCCACCTCTGAAAACCAAAAAACCCTGACGACTTATGGATTACAAAAAGATTACGGAAACCCCATCGAACCATGACCATCTCGAGCAGTTGGATACAGTTTCCATACTTTCCAAAATGAACGAAGAGGATAGAACAGTAGCGGATGCCGTGGCCTTGGTCATTCCCGAGATTACGAAATTAGTGGATGCCCTCGCCGAACGTTTTGAGCGCGGCGGTCGGCTGTTCTACATTGGAGCGGGGACTAGTGGACGCTTGGGTATACTGGATGCCTCCGAAATACCCCCAACCTTTGGGATGCCCCACACTCGGGTCATCGGCCTGATTGCGGGTGGTGATGGCGCCATCCGAAAATCCGTCGAACACGCCGAGGATGATACCGAGCAGGCCTGGAAGGATATGATGGAACACGATATGAACGCTAACGATGTCGTGGTCGGTATTGCGGCATCGGGTACGACTCCTTATGTACTGGGAGGAATAAGGGACGCCAAGGACAATGGACTGCTGACTGCGGGAATCACCAACAACCCCGGTTCCCCTTTGGCCGAATCCGCGGATATCGCCATCGCGGTCAACGTCGGCCCGGAGTTCGTGACCGGAAGTACCCGAATGAAAAGCGGTACCTCTCAGAAACTGGTGCTCAACATGATTTCGACGGCGCTAATGATAAAAATCGGAAGGGTCAAGGGCAACAAAATGGTGAATATGCAGCTAAGTAATAACAAACTCGTCGACCGCGGTACCCGGTACGTGATGGAGGGGCTGGGCGTCGGTTACTCCGAAGCGGAGGAGTTATTGAGGAAACACGGGTCCGTGAAGGCGGCGCTTGAGGGCAGGCAGTAATTGCAAGGCCTGCTGCGCAAAAGCGCGGCAATCTGTTGAACTTAGTAGAACGCTCAACAGATTGCCCTGTTCTTTGCCTTCGACTTACTCCTCGCGATTACGTCTTCGGAACGAGCTTGTAGATTCCCTTACCTTCGACCCCAACATAGATCATTCCATCGGGACCTTCCGCGATATCCCGTACCCGGCCCATGCCGTCCATGAGTTTTTCTCGCGCGGTAACCGTCTTGCCGTCCATGGCGAGGCGTTCGAGGTACTGGAATTTCAGGGAGCCGACCAGAACGCTTCCTTTCCAATCCGACCCATAGGTATCGGTGGAGATATAGGCCATGCCGCTGGGGGCGATACTGGGCAC